>NZ_JBSFPI010000003.1:339693-465345 GCF_053588115.1 Nocardia sp. NPDC003482 | reverse complement strand
TTTGGTGGGGGGGCCCCCCCCCCCACGCCCCCAGACCAGGGGGGGTGCCCCCCTGGACCCCCCTTTCTGGGGCTGGTATTTCTGGGGTGTCTGGGTTATGGGGGTGTTGCGGGGGCGTTGGCGATGGTTCTGTTTGGGGCGGGGTGGGTTTGGGTGGGGGATTGTGCAAAAAGCCAAAGACGTGTCATCTTGTTTGGGGGAATGGGGTTCTTTGGGCGGGGATTTTCGGGATCTTGAAAGTTGTTTGCACTCAGTTGTTTTGGTGGGTTTGTGTTTTTGGTGGGGGTTCATCGATTTGATAGTTGATGGCAATCGATGTAATAGGTATTGGTGATCTTTTGGGGTGGGGTGGTGACAAGATCTTTCGGGGGTGGTTGGGTGGGGGGTATGGGTGACTCTTCTGGGAGTTGGTACTACTGCTTGAAGCATCATCGGGCTGAGCAGGGGAAGCGGTGTTGGTTCGCGGATCGGATGGGGCCCTATCCGGATCGGGCTACCGCTGAGCGGGCGTTGGACATCGTGCGGGAGCGGAATGCTCGGGAGGATGCTCGGGACGAGTCCTGAGGTCGGGGCCGGGCCAGCTCAGAGTTCCCATAAGTGCGTCCGCTACGGTCTGTGCTGGCAGGATAGAGCGCTGTATCGAGCGGGAGGGCGACTTGTGAAGGTGACCGTGGTGGTGCCGACCTACAACGAGCGGGAGAACCTGCCGGTGGCGGTGGGGCGGTTGACCGCGCTACCGGTCGCCGACCTGCACGTACTCGTTGTGGACGACAACTCGCCGGACGGGACGGGGGAGGTGGCCGACAAGCTGGCCGTCGAACTGCCCGACGCGGTGGGGGTGCTGCACCGGGTCGAGAAGGACGGGCTGGGGCGGGCCTATGTCGCGGGGATCACGCGGGCGCTCGACGAGGGGGCCGACGTCGTCATCCAGATGGACGCCGATCTGTCCCATCCGGCCGAGGTCATTCCGGCCATGCTCGACAAGCTCGAGACCTCCGGGGCGGGGGTGGTCCTCGGATCCCGGTATGTCCCGGGCGGATCCACTGCCGCGGAATGGAAGTGGTACCGCAAGGCGCTGTCGGCGTGGGCCAACTTCTACGTCAACGCCATCCTGCGGCTCGGCGTCAAGGACGCGACGGCCGGGTTCAAGGCGTGGAAGGCCGAGACGCTGCGCGCGATCGACGTCGCCTCGATCCAGAGCAACGGCTACTCCTTCCAGGTCGAGATGAACTACCGGACCATCAAGAAGGGCTACACCATCGCCGAGGTGCCGATCCGGTTCGAGGAGCGCACCGCGGGCGCGTCCAAGATGAGCCTGCGGGTCCAGCTGGAGTCCGCCCTCATGCCGTGGCAGCTGCTGTTCGGGCGGCGGCTCTAACGCGCGGTCAGCGCCGCGTCGGGGGCGGGCCAATCCAGCAGGGTGTCCACGAACAACCCGCGCACCCGCTCGACCTCCGCGTCCATCGCTCGCGGATCCCAGCCGCTCACATCGATCGGCGGTAGCACCGCCACGTCGACGACGCCCTTGCGCACCACCGCCGAATTGCGCCAGGCGATCTCGCCCGCGTTGCGGATCACGATCGGCACCACCGGCACCCCGGCCTGGATCGCGATGTGGAACGCGCCCTTCTTGAACGGGCCCACGCGCGGCGTGAACGAGCGCGTCCCCTCCGGCGCCACCACGATCGACAACCCGCCGCGCAGCGTGTCCACCACCGGCGCCAGCGCGGCGCGCGTGCCCGCCGAATCCGACCGATCGATGAACGTCGCGCCCGTGAACCGCAGCAGCGGGCCGAACACCGGATTGGCGGTGATCTCCCGCTTCGCGATCGCGGTGAAACCCCCGCCGAGCACCTCGCTCAACACCACCATGTCGAACTGACTCTGATGGTTGAACACGAACACCGCGGGCCGCGGCGCGAGCGCGTGCTCGCGGCCGGTCACCCGGACCCGAATCCCGGTGGCGCGCAACGTCGCATCGGCCGCCACCTCGATCATCGAATCCGCCATCGCCCGCTGATCGCGCGTACCCGCCTTCGCCGCCACGCCGACCGCCGCGCCGCCCAGCAGACTCGCGAAACCGAGCGCGGTCCGGGCCAGATCGAGCGCGCCGGGATCGGCCCGCGGCCGGAAGGTCAGCACCGGCCAGGAGCGTTCGGTGGCCTCGATCGCGGTCCGCGGATCCGGATTCACCGCCGTGGGATGCCCGACCAGTTCCAGCAGCGGCAGATCCGGGGCGGCGTCGGCGTAGGCGTGGCTCGCGGCGAGCTCGAGGTCGTGGTCGCGGGCGAAGCGGCGCACCGCCTCGGCTTTGCCGCTGCGCCACAACGGTTTTCCGTCCACGTAGCCGGTGAGCACCCCGTCCTGCGCGGCCATCGGCGTGTACAGCACATGCTCGATCCCCAGCTCCGCGGCGGCGGGCAGCACCTGGAACCGGGTCAGGCAGGTGGCCAGCACCAGCGTGTGCCCGGCGGCCTCGTGCGCGCGGATCAGCCGCCACGCCTCCGGGTACAGGTGGCCGTACAGCGTGCGCTGGAACAGCTTCTCGCCGAGTTCGGTCAGCTCGGCCTCCGAGTGTCCGGCCCAGGCGTGCATGGTGCGCTGGAGGAAGCGCTCGTACTCGCCCTCGGCCCGCGCGCCGCGCACGCTGGTGAGCAGGCTGTCCGCCAACGGGTTTCGGCGCAACCAGCGGCCCGGCCCGGACGGCGGGGTGAAACCGTGCACGACCGTCCCGCCGAAATCGAAGATCGCCCCCACCCGCGGCCCCTGGGGACCCGAACGGATCGCCTCGATCGCGGCGTCCACGCTCCACTCACCGCCCGCGCTCATCACAGCTCCACTCGATTGGACGGATCCAGCGTGGCGGCCCGCGAGATCCGCTGGCCGAGGGTGCGCAGTTCGTCGGCGAAGGCCCGCCGCCGCGCGGTCAGGTCGTCGCCGTCGGGCTGTAGCAGGCCGTGGTTGTCGGCGAGTTTCAGTGCGGTGGTGAACAATTCCGACGACACCGACTCCGGACTGTGCAACCGCTGCTGCAACAGCATCTGCCGCCCCACGGCCAGACAGTCCTCGATGAACCGCTTGCGATCCACCGGCGTCGTGGGATCGTGCGCGGCCAGCCGCTCGGCCACGACCAGCTGCGCGTCGAAGAACGACCGCAGCACGCGATGGGCCATGATGAATCCGGTGTCGGCCAGCTTGGCCAGGATGTCCGAGCCGACCGTGCCGCCGTCCGCGGTGCGCCGGTGCCAATCCGGGTCCACCAGCAGCATTTCCGCCGACAGCTGCTCGCCGAACTCCGCCCGCTCCGGGAAGAAGAACTCGAACTTGAGCAGATCCCGCAGCCGGTACGCGGTGTCCCAGCCGACGCGCAGCTGATCGCCCTCCTGCGCCTCGACCGAGGTGAGCACGGCCAGTTCCAGGATCGCCCGGTTCACGAACCAGTGCACCGCGCTGTTGCGGTAGAACGCCGCCTCGAGGTGCGCGCCCGCCTCGATCGAGTAGACCGGTTCCAGCCCACCGCGATACACGGTCACGACCTTCGCCACCGACAGCTGATCGAGCACCACCGCCAGGCCCTGATCGTCGCGCAGCGTGGCCAGCTCGCCCCCGGGCAGACCACGCCGCTCGATGTAGCCGAGCACGGGCAGCACCACCGCGCGCACCTCGCCGAGGGTCAGCGCGCGCTCGTGCACCCCCAGCAGGGCCAGGGTGACCAGCGCGTTGACCGTGATCGGGGTGACCCGGTTGATGCCGACGGCCACCTCGAAGGCCAGCCGCTGCACGGCCTTGCGCTCCTGCTCGCGGACCTCGTCCGGAAGTGGTTGCGCCGGACCGTGATCGGGCCGCAGCGGATCGCCGTGCGCGGCCAGCCGCTGCCGCGCCGACAGCGGCTCGCCGAACCGCACGTACACGTGGCCCGCCGAATGCTGTTGATTGCGGATGTAGCGGGCCAGCCAGGTCAGCCCCTCGGCCTTCTTCACGCCCCCGGCCTGTTCGGTGGCGATCGCGCCGAGTTCGTTGAGCCGCTCGTAGGTGATCGACACCGGCACCAGCAGCACATCGTCGACCCGGCGGGCGCGGATCGCGGCGGCCAGATAGTTCAGCAGGCCGTAGCGGGGCGGGCGCAGTTTGCCGGTGCGGGTGCGGCCGCCCTCGAAGTACCACTCCATATTGAACCGCTTGGCCAGCAGATACGCGAAGTACTCCTCGACGACCGCCTTGTACACCTCGTCGTCGCCGAAACTGCGGCGGATGAACACGGTTCCGGTGCGCCGCGCGATCGGGCCCATCGGCCAGAAGCTCAGATTCGCCCCGCCGATCACGTGATTGGGCGGAAAGTCGGTGCGCGCCAGCACATCCCCGAGCACGAACGCGTCCACATAGGAGCGGTGCGAGGGCAGGAACACCAGCGGATGACGCCGATTGAGGCGACGCAATCCGGCCAGCCCCGACGGTTCGAAGTCCACCTTCCACGCCGAGGCGTGCACCGGCCGCATGGCCTGGGTGAACAGGTCCGACACCAATCTGCTCTGCGCGGCGACCAGTTCGCGCAGCGCCTTCTCCGCGCGGCGGTACACCTCGCCCGGTTCGCAGCCGATGTGCGCGGCGATGCCGTCGAGGCGGCGCAGGAACTCGGGGGAGTCGAGGATCTCCTCGGCCACCAGCCGGGGCACCTTGTAGCGGTCGCCGATGACCGACCGCTCGGCGCGTTCGAGCGCGACGATGCCCGCGCGAACGATGGCCCGCGCGAACGGTTCCGCGCTCGACGCCACCGTGGCGTTGTTGGCGCGCAACTCGCTGAGCCGGGCGGGCTGACCGGTGAGGACCAGATGCCGGTCGGGCGACTTGGCGACCAGGCGGCGTTGCAGGATCCGGTGCGGTTTGCGCGGATCGCCGAAGGTGACCAGATCGGCGAAGGTGGTGCGGCGCACGCCGTCTCGCTCGGGCGGCAGCCACACCACCCGCACGGGCACGACCAGCGGATCGTCACGTCGCCCGACCAGGCGCTGGGCCACCGCGGCGGCGTCCAGATCGAGCTGCACGACCGGTATGTCCAGGCCGTACTCGGCGGCGATGCCGCCCTCGGCGAGCCAGCCCCCGATCAGCTCGCGCTCCACCGCGGACGCGGCGTCCACCAGTGCGACGGCCGCGCGCGGCGTCGAATTCGAGGTGGTTGCCGTCGGGACCTCGGCGCGGTGATCGATCATGGGACCTCCATCAGGTGGCGCTTCCCCATTGAAGCGCGCCTCCGGGTCCTTCCGACGCGAATTTCCTCCGATTGGTCCCGCTGTGCGCTCCGGCACACCTCCGGAGAACTGAGGTAATGCTAGCCTTACCCCTTGAAGTTAGGTGAGCATAACCTTGGAGGAAGCGTGTCGACCACGGACGAGCGAGTGCGATGCGGGTATGGGGACGGTCCGGGGGCGGCATTCACACAGGCGGGCGGAATCGACCCGGTGGCAGCGGTTTCCGCGCTCGCGGCCGCGGACCGGTTCGGGGAGTACGTCATGTACGAGCGGCCGGGGGAGTGGGTGTTCGCCGCGGATCCGCTCGGCGGCGTCGAACTCGACGCCCACGAACTGCGCGTCGAGTGGGCGGGCCGGGTCACCGCCGAACCGTGGCAGGGCAGCCCGGCGGCCGTGATCGATCGAGCACTGGCCGGACTGGACGCCGCGGACCGGCACGCCTACGGCTGGATCGGCTTCGAGTTCTGCGCCTGGGCGCTGGGCGCCACCGCACATCTCGACCCGCGAACCCCATTGGCGCACTTGATGATTCCGCGCATCGAGGTCCGCATCGGCGCGACCGGGATCCGGATCGACGGCGCGACCGCGGCCGAGGCCGAGGAGATCCACGCGCTGATCGCCGCCGCGCAGGCGACCGCGTTGCCAATCGCGCGGGCCGCCGACATCACCCTCGATCCCACCGCCTACCGCGACCGGGTGGCCGGTGCCGTGGCCGAGATCCGGGACGGGCGCTATCAGAAGGTGATCCTCTCGCGGAAGGTCGATCTGCCGTTCGTGGTCGACGTGCCCGCGACGTATCGGCTGGGCCGCGCCCACAACACGCCCGCGCGCTCGTTCCTGCTGCGCCTCGGCGGGCTCGAGGCCGCGGGCTTCAGCCCCGAACTGGTGGTCGCGGTCGACGACGGCCGGGTGGTGACCACCGAACCCCTCGCGGGCACCCGGGCGTTCGGCCGGGGAATCGAGGCCGACCAGGCGGCGCGCGCCGAACTCGTCGGCGACCCCAAGGAGATCGTCGAACACGCGATTTCCGTGCAGACCTCCTTCGCCGAGATCGCCGCGGTCGCCGAGCCGGGCAGCACGGCCGTCTCCGACTTCATGGCGGTGCGCGAGCGCGGCAGCGTCCAGCACCTGGCCTCCACCGTGCGCGGGCGGCTCGCCACCGACCGCAGCGCGTGGGACGCGCTGGCGACGCTGTTCCCCTCGGTGACCGCCTCGGGCATCCCCAAGGCCGCGGGTGTGGACGCCGTGTTCCGCCTGGACCACGACCCGCGCGGGCTGTATTCCGGTGCGGTGCTGACGGTTTCGCCGTCCGGCGCGCTGGAGGCCACGCTCGTCTTGCGCGCCGTCTATCAGACCACCGAGGGCGCGTGGCTGCGCGCGGGCGCGGGCATCGTCGGGCAGTCCCGCCCGGACCGCGAATTCGAGGAGACCTGCGAAAAGCTGTCCAGCATCGCGCCCTACGTCGTGGAGGCGTGACCCCGCAACGCCTTCTTATCGATCTTGCCCACGGCCGTGACCGGCAGCCGATCCACGGTGCGCAGGGTGTCGGGAAGTTTGTAGGCCGCCAGCCCCCGCCCGGTGAGGAAGGACTTCACCTCGGCCAGGGTCGGCGGCTCCCCGGAGACCACCAGGACCGCGCAGACCCGCTCGCCGAGCGCGGGATCGGGCAGCCCCACCGCCGCGGCGTGCCGCACCGCCGGATGGGCGAGCAGATGTTCCTCGAGCTCGTCACAGGAGACGTTCTCGCCGCCGCGGTTGATGACGTCCTTGATCCGGCCCGACACCACCAGATGACCGGACGGCAAGCGCCGCACCAGATCTCCGCTGCGGTAGTAGCCGTCCGGGGTGAAGGCGCGCGCGTTGTGTTCGGGCGCGCGGTAGTACCCGCGGATGGTGTAGGGCCCGCGGGTGAGCAACTCGCCCTCCGCGCCCGGCGGCACGTCGTTTCCGTCGGCGTCGACCACGCGGATCTCGTCGGCGGGGGAGAGCGGGCGACCCTGGGTGCCGCACACCAGATCCGCGGCGTCGTCGAGGCGGGTGTAGTTGAGCAGGCCCTCGGCCATGCCGAACACCTGCTGCAACCGGGTGCGCAGCGCGGGTTCCACGGCGCGGGCGTTCACCTCGGCCAGCTTCGCGCCGCCGACCTGGAGCAGCCGCAGGCTGGACAGATCGGCCTCCTCCCATTCGGTTGCGGCGCTCCACAATTGGGCCAGCGGCGGCACCACGGCGGTCACCGTCACCCCGAACCGTTCGATGGCCGCGAAGGCGTTCTCCGGGCTGGGATCGTCGATCAGCGCGATCGAGCCGCCGACCCCGATCGTGCCGAGGACGCCGGGGCACGACAGCGGGAAGTTGTGGGCGGCGGGCAGGGCCGCCAGATACACGTCCGCGCAATCCAATTCGCACACCTCGGCGCTGGCGCGGGCGTTGTAGGCGTAGTCGTCGTGGGTGCGCGCGATCAACTTGGGCAGCCCGGTCGTGCCGCCGGACACCAGCATGAGCGCGATGTCGGCGGGATCGATCTGCGGCAGCGCGCCGCCGTCGCGGGCGATGCCGCGCACGTCCACGTACGGCCCCGGCTCGCCCAGCACGAACACCCGGCGCACCGAGGCCACCCGCTCGACCAGCGACCCCGCCAGCTCGCGATAGTCGAAGCCGCCCGCCCGATCCGCGATGAGATAGCCCGCCGCGCCGGACAATTCGGCCAGATGCTCGATCTCGGCCCGGCGGTGCGCGGGCAGCGCGAGCACCGGAATCGCCCCCGCGCGCAGCAGCCCGAACAGCAGCGGCACGAATTCGGCCACATTCGGCAGCTGGACCAGGACCCGGTCGCCGGGCGCGATGCCCTCGGCGCGGAAGCCGTGCGCGTAGCGATCGGCCTCGGCGTCGAGTTCGGCGTAGGTCCGCACGCGGTCCTCGGCGTGCACGGCCGGACGCTCCGGCCAGGTGCGCGCGGCCGTGCGCAGCAGTTCACCCAGCGACTGTCCGGCCCAGTAGCCCGCCGCGCGATAACGCTCCGCGAATTCGGCCGGGAACGGGACGAATCCGTCGCGATGATCCGATGCGGTCTCAGATGTCGAAGTCACGGTCAGCCTCACGGTCGGGCACGAGTTATCAGGGTCACCTAATGTAGGTTAGGCAACCCTATCTCATTGCGTTACGCTGTGGCCGATCGGCCAGCGAAGGAGTACAGCGGACATGGAGCCACGACAGCGCGACGGCATCGACCGGGACGAGATCCGCGCGGCGATCGCCGCTCAACTCGGTATCGACGCGGCCGATATCGCCGGGGACGAGGACCTCATCCAACTCGGCCTGGACTCGATCCGCACCATGAAACTCGCGGGCGGCTGGCGCAAACGCGGCCTCGACGTGAACTTCGCCCAGCTGGCCGCCGCGCCGTCGGTGGACGCCTGGTACGAACTGCTCGGCGGAACCCCCACGCCCGCAACGGAATCCGAGCCGCCCGCCGAACCCGTGGACGCGGCGGCCGACGAGCCGTTCCCGCTGGCCACCATGCAGCACGCCTACTGGGTCGGCCGCTCCGACGAACAGGAACTCGGCGGGGTGGCGGCCCACCTGTACGTCGAATTCGACGGTGGCGCGGTCGATCCCGCGCGGCTCGAGCGCGCCGTCGCCGAGCTGGTCGAGCTGCATCCCATGCTGCGCACCCGGGTACTGCCCGACGGCACCCAACAGACCCTGCCCCGACCGGGGCGGCCGGTGTTCGCGGTGGTGGATCTGCGCGGCCGGACCCCCGACGCGGTCGAGGCCGAACTGGAACGCCTGCGCGACACCAAGACCCATCAGCGGCTGTCGCTCGAGGAGGGGCAGGTTCTCGACATCACGCTCACCCTGCTCGACGGCGACCGCAGCCGCTTGCACCTGGACGTCGACATGCTGGCGGGCGACGCGATGAGTTACCGCGTGCTGACCGCCGACCTCGCCGAGCTGTACCGCGGCGGCCGGATCGCGCCCCCGGACTACAGCTACCGCCGCTACCGCACCGAGCACACGCTGGATCCCGCGGCGCGCGAACGGGATCGGAGCTGGTGGCGGGAGCGGCTGCCGGAACTGCCCGGGGCGCCGGAACTTCCGACGGTGCCGGTCGCCCGCCGCGCCGAACCGCACCGCACGGTGCGCTTCGACCACTGGCTCGCCCCGGAGGCGAAACAGCGGCTGGTCGCGGCGGCGCACCGGCGCGGCGTCACCCCCGCGATGGCCCTGGCCGCGGTGTTCGCCGAGACGATCGGCGGCTGGTCGGCGCGGCCGCGCTTCCTGCTGAACGTGCCGTTGTTCCACCGCGAGCCGGTGCATCCCGACATCGACCGCGTCATCGGCGATTTCACCTCCTCGATCATGGTGGAGGTCGACGTCAGCGACGACGTCACCGTCACCGAGCGGGCGCGGGCGCTCCAGCGCACGATGCACGACAGCGGCGCGCACGCGAATTACGCGGGGCTCGAGGTGCTGCGGGATCTCAGCCGGTATCGCGGCGAGCCGGTGCTGGCCCCCGTCGTCTACACCAGCGCCCTGAATCTGGGGGAGCTGTTCGCCGACCGGGTGACCGAGACCTTCGGCGACCCGGTGTGGATCATCTCCCAGGGCCCGCAGGTCCTGCTCGACGCGCAGGTCACCGAGGTGCGGGGCGGTCTGCTCCTGAACTGGGACGTGCGCCGGGACGCCTTCCCGGACGGCATGATCGAGGCCATGTTCGATCGCTACACCGCCGCGATCGGGCGGCTCGCCGACGAGGCGGGCTGGGACGCCGAGGCCGCGGTGCGGTTGCCGATCGACCAGGCCGCGGTGCGGGCGCGGGTCAACGCGACCGACGGTCCGGTCAGCGGGCGCCGCCTGCACGAGGGCTTCTTCGCCCACGCCGCCGCCGCGCCCGACGACATCGCGGTGGTGTGGGGGCTCGGCGACGACGACGGCTCGTGGAGCTACGGCGAATTGTCCGGGCGCGCACTGGCTCTCGCGGGCGCGCTGCGCGATCGGGGTGTCGAGCCGGGGGACGCGGTGGCGGTGCAGCTGCCCAAGGGGCGCGATCAGATCGCGGCCGTGCTGGGTGTGCTGGCGGCCGGGGCGGCGTATGTGCCGATCGGTTTCGACCAGCCGGTGGCTCGGCGTGCCGAGATCCTGCGGACGGCGGGGGTCGCGGCCGCGGTGAGCGTCGCGGGGGCCGACATGGGTGATCCGGCGCTGCCCTGTCTGGCCGTCGACGAGGCGTGCGCGCATCCGAATCCGTTGGCGCGCCCCGTGTTTCCCGATCCGGCGGGGATCGCCTACGTCATCTTCACCTCCGGGTCGACCGGGACGCCCAAGGGGGTGGACGTGCCACACAGCGGCGCGATGAACACCATCGACGCGGTCAACGACTGGTTCGGCGTCGGCGGCTCGGATCGGGTGCTGGCGCTGTCGGCGCTGGAGTTCGACGCCTCGGTGTACGACATCTTCGGCATGTTCGCCGTCGGCGGATCGATCGTCGCGGTGGACGCCCGGCAGCGCGCGGAGGCCACCACCTGGGTGGAACTGCTGGTGCGGCACCGGGTTTCGATCCTCAACTGCGTGCCGAGCATGCTCGACATGATCCTCGAGATCGGCGGCGACCGGCTCGGCGACTCGCTGCGCGCGGTCACCCTCGGCGGCGACTGGGTCGGGGCGGACCTGGCGCGGCGGCTGGCCCGGCAGGTCCCCGGCTGTCGGTTCTCCGGGCTGGGCGGGGCCACCGAGACCTCGATCCACCACACCATGTGCGAGATCGCCGACCCGCCGGAGGACTGGACCGCGATCCCGTTCGGGGTGCCGCTGCGCAATGTGCGCTGCCGGATCGTCTCGC
Source organism: Nocardia sp. NPDC003482 (assembly GCF_053588115.1). Taxonomy (NCBI): domain Bacteria; kingdom Bacillati; phylum Actinomycetota; class Actinomycetes; order Mycobacteriales; family Nocardiaceae; genus Nocardia; species Nocardia sp. NPDC003482. The sequence continues at coordinate 454,260 of NZ_JBSFPI010000003.1, read as the reverse complement.
CCGCCGGGCGCGACTGCCCCGACTGGGTGCCCGGCGAACTGTGGGTCGGCGGGGCCAATGTGGCCGCCGGGTACCGCGGCGATCCGGAGCGGACCGCGCGGCGCTTCGTCGATCACGACGGGCTGCGCTGGTACCGCACGGGGGATATGGCCCGCTACCGCCCCGACGGGATCATCGAATTCCTCGGCCGCGCCGATGATCAGGTGCAGATCCGCGGCTATCGGGTCGAACTCGGCGAGGTGGAACAGGCCCTGCGCCGCGCGCCCGGCGTGCGGCACGCGGTGGCGGCGGTGCTCGACGGCGGCGCGCCCAAACTCGTCGCGGCCGTGTCCGGCGCGGTGACCTCCACCGCCGACGTGCTCGCGCACGCGGCGGAACTGTTGCCCGCCTACATGATTCCCACCCGGCTGGAGATTCTCGATCCGATGCCGTTGACGCCCAACGGGAAACTGGATCGGCGCGAGGTGCTGGCCCGGCTGCGCGCGAATGCCGCCGAGGCACAGGACGATTCGCCGCGGGGCCCGCTCGAGACCGCGCTGGTGGACATCGTCGCCGGGGTGCTGCGCGCCGAGCGGGTCGGCGTCCACGACGACTTCTTCGCCCTGGGCGGCGACTCGGTGCTCGCCACCACGGTGATCGCGCGGGTGCGGGAATGGCTCGACGCCCCGCACGCCGTGGTCTCGGATCTGTTCGCCACCCGCACCGTCGCCGGGCTGGCCGAGCGTCTCGCCGCCCGCGAGAGCGATCCGGCGCGGCTGACCACGGTCGCCGAGCTGTATCTGGAGGTGGCCGCCATGAGCGACGAGGAGATCCTCGCGCAGACGTAAACTCGGGGACGTGAGCGGTTGGGACACATCCGATATCCCCGATCAGAGCGGGCGCACGTTCATCGTCACCGGCGCCAACAGCGGTCTCGGGGCGGCCACCACGCGGGCACTGGTCGCCGCGGGCGGCCGGGTGATCATGGCGTGCCGCGACGAGGTGAAGGCCCGCGCGGTCGCCGACACCCTCGGCGCGGGCGCGGTGGTGCGGCGGCTGGACCTCGCCGATCTGGGTTCGGTGCGGGAGTTCGCCGAATCCGTCGAACCGGTCGATGTGCTGATCAACAATGCCGGCGTGATGGCGGTGCCGCTGCGCCGCACCGCCGACGGCTTCGAAATGCAGTTCGGCACAAACCATCTCGGCCACTTCGCGCTGACGGGCCTGCTGCTGGACAAGGTTCGCGAGCGGGTCGTCACGGTCGCCAGCGGGGCGCACCACTACGGCAAACTCGACCTGTCCGACCTGAACTGGGAGCATCGCCGCTACAACCGCTGGGCAGCCTACGCCCAGGCCAAACTCGCCAATCTGATCTGCGCCTACGAATTGCAGCGCCGGTTGACCGCGGCGGGCTCGCCCAAGCTCTCGGTGGCCTCCCATCCCGGCTACGCCGCGACCGAATTGCAGTCGCACACCGAGTCGTTCCTCGACACGATCATGGCGCTGGGCAATCGCATCCTCGGCCAGACCCCCGAAATGGGCGCGCTCGGAACCCTTTACGCCGCCACCGTCCCCGACGTCGACCCCGGCGGCTACTACGGCCCCACCGGCTGGCGCGGCCTGCGCGGCCACCCGGTCCGCTGCGGCTCCTCCGCCGCCTCCCGCGACGAGGTCACCGCCCGCCGCCTCTGGGACCAGTGCGAACAACTGACCAAGGTCACCTACCACTTCGACCGCCGATGACGGCCCCGGATCCGCTCGTGTGATCCGGATCACGATCACTCGCTGTCACACCGCCGTGGGGTGCGGCGTCTTCTCGGTGTAGGCAGCCGCGGACGCGGCGCGTTCGAGTGAGGAGTCCGGTCATGGAAGCACGGTTCGACATGTTCGCCAACGAGGTCGCGGGCAAGTTCGTCAAGCGGATCGGCAACGCCGGTCAGGTCATCGACCAGAGCTCGCTGCCCAAGGCGACGCAGGAGCTGGTGAAGATCCGCGCCAGCCAGATCAACGGGTGCGGGTTCTGCACCGATATGCACACCAAGGACGCGACGGCCGCGGGCGAAACACCGGTGCGGCTCAACCTGATCGCCGCCTGGCGCGAGGCCACGGTCTTCACCGAGGCCGAACGCGCCGCGCTGGCCCTCGCCGAGGAGGGCACCCGCCTCGCCGACGCCCACCACGGCGTCAGCGACGAGACCTGGGAGCAGGTGCGCAAGCACTACGACGACGAGCAGATCGGGGCGTTGATCTCCCTGGTCGCGATCATCAACGCCTACAACCGGTTGAACGTCATCGCCCGCATCCCCGCAGGCTCCTACCAGCCGGGCATGTTCGGGTAGAGCTGTGGGAATGGTCACCCGGGGGCGGCTCGCCCGGCCGCCCTCGCTCGACCGCCTGGTACAGTCCCTGTCGTGCAGCGCGCGTATTTCTGGTTTACCGAGCCGGCCCCGGGTGGGCCGGTCGGCGAATCGCGCTGACTTCTTCCACCCCGAGCCGGACGACACAGACCGGCTCGACGGGAATTCGGTTCCGTGGGTCGGACTGGGAAAAGGACACCCACGATGACAACCGCCGCAGCCGACAGCGCGGTCCAACCCGCGGATCTCGACGATCAGCGCACGCTGAGCATCTCCCCGCTGCTCTCGCCCGCCGACGTCCGCCGCGCCCATCCGATCGATGACGCGCTCGCCGACACCGTGCGCGCGGGCCGCAAGGCCACCGTCGACGTGCTCGACGGCATCGACGATCGGCTGATGGTGATCGTCGGGCCGTGCTCGGTGCACGACCCCGACGCCGCGATCGACTACGCCCGCCGCCTCGCCGCCAAGGCCGCCGAGGTGTCGGATCGGCTGCACGTGGTGATGCGGGTCTACTTCGAGAAGCCGCGCACCACCCTGGGCTGGAAGGGGCTGATCAACGATCCGCACCTGGACGGCTCCTTCGACGTGAACACCGGGCTGCGGCTGGGCCGCCGACTGCTGGTCGAGATCACCGCGCTCGGCCTGCCCGTCGCCTGCGAGTTCCTGGATCCCATTACGCCGCAATACATCTCGGACCTGGTCTCGTACGGCGCGATCGGCGCCCGGACCGCGGCCAGCCAGGTGCACCGGCAGCTGTCGAGCGCGCTGTCGATGCCCGTCGGCATCAAGAACGGCACCGACGGCGATGTGCAGGTGGCCGTCGACGGCGTGCGCGCGGCCGCGGCCAGCCACGTCTTCCCCGGCACCGATCTCGACGGCCGCGCCGCGCTGATCCGCACCGCGGGCAACCCGGACTGCCACGTCATCCTGCGCGGCGGCAGCACCGGCACCAACTACGACGCCCACTCCGTCGCCGAGACCCGCATCCGGCTGGAGAAGGCGGCGCTGCCGCAGCGCGTGGTGGTCGACGCCAGCCACGGCAACAGCAACAAGGACCACAACCGGCAGGTCGACGTCGTCACCGATATCGCCGAGCGGCTGGCCGCGGGCGAACCCGGGGTGGTCGGGGTGATGATGGAGAGCTTCCTCGTCGCCGGACGCCAGGACCTCACCCTCGGCCGTGCCGCCGACCTGACCTACGGCCAGTCCATCACCGACGCCTGCCTGGACTGGGACACCACGGCCGCCCAGCTGGACCGGCTCGCCGACGCGGTGGCCCGGCGTCGTCAGTGAGCGGCGTGCAGGCGGCGGACGGCCTCGTCGAGGGTCTCGTCCCGTTTGCAGAACGCGAAGCGCACCAAGCGATTCCAGCCGGCCTTGTCGTCGGCGAACACGCTGATCGGCACGGCCACCACGCCGAGACGTGCCGGTAGTTCGCGGCAGAAGGTCAGATCGTCGGCGTCGGTGAGCGCGGAGATGTCGGCGGTGACGTAATACGTTCCGTCGCTGCGTTTCACGTCGAAGCCCGCGTCGGTGAGCGCCTCGGACAGCCGGATCCGCTTGTCGGACAGGCTGTCCCGCAGCTCGCTCACCCAGTGCCGCTCGTGCTCGAGGGCGTAGGCCACCGCGGGCTGGAACGGGCCGCCGCCGACGAAGGTGAGGAACTGTTTGGCGGTGAGGATCGCGTCGAGCAGTGGGGCCGGGGCGCACGCCCAGCCGATCTTCCAGCCGGTGACGCTGAATGTCTTGGCGGCGCTGGAGATCACCACCGTGCGCTCGAACATGCCGGGCAGCGTGGCGATGCTGATGTGCTCAGGACCGAAGGTGAGGTGCTCGTACACCTCGTCGGCGACGACGATCAGATCGTGCTCGATCGCCACCTCCGCGATGGCGGTCAGATCGTCGCGCCCGAGCACCGTGCCGGTCGGGTTGTGCGGCGAATTCAGCAGGATCATCCGGGTTTTCGGCCCGACGACCGCGCGCAGGCTGTCCAGATCCAGGGCGAAGCCGTCGCCGTCGGGCACCAGCCGCGCGGTGCGCCGCACGGCTCCCGCCAGCGCCACCGCCGCGTCGTAGGAGTCGTAGTACGGCTCGATCAGCACGACCTCCGCGCCGGGCTCGACGAGTCCGAGGATGCTCGCGGCCAGGGCCTCGGTCGCGCCCACGGTGACCAGCACCTCGCGGTCCGGGTCGTAGTCCAGCCCCGAGCGCCGGGCGCGGTCGGCCGCGATCGCGGCGCGCAGGGCCGGCACGCCGCGGCCGGGCGGGTACTGGTTGAAGCCGTCCGCGATGGCCCGCCGCGCCACCGCCAGCATCTCGGCCGGGCCGTCGGTGTCCGGGAAGCCCTGGCCCAGATTGACCGCGCCGTGGCGCACGGCCAGTTCGGTCATCTCGGCGAAGATCGTCGAGGCGAACGGGCGGAGACGGGCGACGGTGGCGTTGGGCTGCATGGTGTCAAACGTAACCGGTAACCTCCGGTTCACTGTGGTTGCGACGCGATAGCGAAAGGCTATGTTTCACTTTATTTTCGGCGCTCTGAACTGGGTGGTTGTGTGGTTTCCCGGTGGCGGCTAGCCTGCCGGTGTTTCAACTCACACACCCCTCGCGGTGGTGTTCGAAAGGGGCGAGGAATGGCCTCCTACATCGACCTTCTCCTGCATCCGATGCTCGGCCTCGTGCACGACTTCCTGCGCGACATCGTCAGCAGTGGTTGGGGCTGGGGTTCCTCCACGCCGGACTGGGGGCTGGGTTCCTCCACCGGGAACTGGGGGACGGGTTCGTCGACCGGCGACTTCTTCACCGGTTCGACGACGCCCTGACCGGTCAGGTCTGGGCCGGGCGGAGCGGAACCCGAAGTCCGCGACGGAGTTTCGCCGGATCCGACAGTTCCCGCACGGTCCGGACCCGACCCTCGTCCACGGTGAAGGCGAGCACCCGCGGCAGCCAGCCGGGAACGCCGTCGCGCGGCGCGCGTTCGTGCAGCAACAGCCCGAGGCGGCCGTTGACGCGAACCGGATCGAATTCGACATTGCCGCGCTCGGAGATGTCGAGGCGGTAGCGGCGCAGGAGTTCCACAGCGCGATCGGCGATATCGCGCGCTCCCGCAACGGAATTCAGCGGATTGCCGCCGCCCGGTTCGGCCACGACGGTCGCCTCCGCGTGCAACGCGTCGGCCAGGGCATCCGGATCGGCGGCCGCCAGCGCGGCCAGCAGTCGCCGCACGGCCGCGTCGTGCTCGTCCTCGCTCACCGCTACGGGCATGGGCGGCAACGCCTTTCGCGCCGCGTCGGCCGTCTCCCGCGCCTCCTCGACGGAGACCTCGAGAATATCGGCGACCTCCTCGACCGGCACCCCGAATTCGTCCCGCAGGACCAACGCCACCCGCTGCCCCGCCGTGAGCACCTCCAGCGCCGCCAACGCCTCGATACCGAATTCCGCTCTGCGCGCGAGGGTTTCGAGCTCATCCACCGCCCCCGACACCACCGGCGCCGTCACCACGAACTCCGGCATCCCCCCACTTACCCGCCCCCCCAACCGCATCAGACAGATCTTCCCCACAACCCCCACCAACCACCCCCGCAAATCCTCGATCTCGTACTGCGGCGTCGAGACCAACCGCAACCAAGCCTCCTCGAGCACCTCCTCGGCCTCCCGCAAACTCCCGGTCAGCCGATACCCCTCCCCGAACAACCGCCCGCGCTGGGCTTCGAACAGACCGACGAGCAACGCGGAGACCATTGCGACGATTCTACGGGGGCCCGCGGACGCGCCTCACCGCAGCTCACGGCCGGGCTGTCGGACCCATCGGGGACAATGGGGGGCGGACTCGAGGAGGTGCTCATGACGGATGGTCCGTTGATCGTGCAGAGCGACAAGACGTTGTTGCTCGAGGTCGAGCATGAGCGGGCGGATGCGGCTCGGCAGGCGATCGCGCCGTTCGCGGAGCTGGAGCGGGCGCCGGAGCATGTGCACACGTATCGGGTGACGCCGTTGGCGTTGTGGAACGCGCGGGCGGCGGGGCACGACGCCGAGCAGGTGGTGGACGCGCTGGTGGCGTATTCGCGGTACGCGGTGCCGCAGCCGTTGCTGGTGGACATCGTGGACACGATGGCTCGGTACGGGCGGTTGCAGTTGGTGAAGCATCCGGCGCACGGGCTGGTGTTGGTGAGTCTGGATCGGGCCGTGCTGGAGGAGGTGTTGCGGCACAAGAAGATTCAGCCCATGTTGGGGGCGCGGATCGACGAGGACACGGTGGCCGTGCATCCGTCCGAGCGCGGGCGGATCAAGCAGATGCTGCTGAAGATCGGGTGGCCCGCCGAGGATCTCGCGGGGTACGTCGACGGCGAGGCGCATCCCATCGCGCTCGACTTCGGCACCCACGCCTGGCATCTGCGCGACTATCAGGAGATGGCGGCCGACTCGTTCTGGGCGGGCGGTTCCGGCGTGGTGGTGCTGCCCTGCGGCGCGGGCAAGACGATGGTCGGCGCGGCCGCCATGGCCAAGGCGCAGGCGACCACGCTCATCCTGGTCACCAACACCGTCGCGGGGCGGCAGTGGCGGCGCGAGCTGCTGGCGCGGACCTCGCTCACCGAGGACGAGATCGGCGAGTACTCCGGCGAGCGCAAGGAGGTCCGCCCGGTCACCATCGCCACCTACCAGGTGATCACCCGCAAGACCAAGGGCGAGTACAAGCATCTGGAACTGTTCGACAGCCGAGACTGGGGCCTGGTCATCTACGACGAGGTGCACCTGCTGCCCGCCCCCGTCTTCCGCATGACCGCCGACCTCCAGTCCCGCCGTCGCCTCGGCCTCACCGCCACCCTGGTCCGCGAGGACGGCCGCGAGGGCGACGTGTTCTCCCTCATCGGCCCCAAGCGCTACGACGCCCCCTGGAAGGACATCGAGGCGCAGGGTTGGATCGCCCCGGCCGACTGCGTCGAGGTGCGCGTCACCCTCACCGACGCCGAACGCATGAGCTACGCCACCGCCGAACCCGACGAGCGCTACAAGCTCTGCTCCACCGCACGCACCAAACTCCCCGTGGTCGAGTCGATCCTGAAGCGCCACAAGGATTCCCAGTGCCTGGTCATCGGCGCCTACCTGGACCAGCTCGACGAACTCGGCGAGCACCTGAACGCCCCCGTCATCCAGGGCTCCACCCGCACCAAGGAGCGCGAGGCCCTGTTCGAGTCGTTCCGGCAGGGCGAGATCCCGGTCCTGGTGGTGAGCAAGGTCGCCAATTTCTCGATCGATCTGCCGGAAGCCTCGGTCGCCGTCCAGGTTTCGGGTACGTTCGGTTCGCGCCAGGAGGAGGCGCAACGGCTGGGACGGCTGCTGCGGCCCAAACACGACGGCGGACAGGCGCATTTCTACTCGGTCGTCGCCCGGGACACGCTCGACGCCGAGTACGCGGCGCACCGGCAGCGTTTCCTGGCCGAGCAGGGGTATGCCTACCGCATCACCGACGCGGACGACCTGCTGGGACCCGCGATCGGCTAGATGGAGGAATTACCTCCGCAAACGTGTTAGGAATGAGGACGTGCGACGCTTCGAATTCGCGGTGGATCGCGAGCATGCCAGGGCGGTGAACGAAGTCGTCGCCAATCTGCGCCGGCTGCGCCTGCTCGCCCTCGCCGCGGCCATCGTGCTCGGCCTGGGCACGGCCGGGCTGATCTGGTTGAACCATCCCTATTCCTTCCTGCTCGCGATCGCCTTCGCGCTGGGCACGCTGATCGCGGTGTTCGTCGCGGTCTGGACGCCCTACCGGTCCCGGGTCGACAAGCTCTACGCCGAGGGCGATCTCGTGCCCGCGGTGGTGTCGGGCCCGCACGCCAAGGGCGTCACGCTGCTGGCGCTGGTGAATCTGGCCAAACCCGAGGCGGATCCGCGGTACGCGCTGATCACCCGCGTGGTGCGCGCGCTGCCCGGACACCGCGTCGAACCCGGTGAGCAGGTGCCCGCGGTCACCGTGCGCGCCGATCGGGTGCCCCGCTCGGTCGCCGATCTGCGCCAGGTCGTCAGCGCGATGCCGATCGCCTGGGGCACCCGCGACGGCGCGGTGATCGAGCGCGCCCGCGCCGCCATCGGCGAGGCCGAGTGGAAACTGTTGGCCGACAACCTGTCCCTGGCCTCGAAGGTGCAGGGCGTGGACACCAAGCGGCTGCTGCTCGATCCGCACCAGCTGCCCGAGGAATTGCGCGGCTGAAACCCCTTGCGCCGGTTCGTAGAATCGAACGATGGTATCCGCCGACCATCTGATCGCGTTCGCGATCGCCGCCGCCATCCTCATCGTGATCCCCGGCCCGGGCGTGCTGTTCACCATCGGCCGCGCGCTGAGCCAGGGGCGGCGCGCCGCGCTGGTCTCGGTGCTCGGTCACGCCCTCGGCATCCTGATCACGCTGATCCTGGTCGCCGCCGGACTCGGCATGATCCTCGCGGCCTCCGCGCTCGCGCTCACGATCATCAAGTTCGTCGGCGCGCTGTACCTGATCCACCTCGGGATCCTGGCGATCCGCGAGCGGCGTTCGCTGCGCGACGCGCTGGCCACGCGGGCCGAGGCGACTCCCGTGCGGCGGATCTTCCGGCAGGGCGTCATCGTCGGGCTGACCAACCCCAAGGGGATCATCTTCTTCTCGGCCGTGCTGCCGCAGTTCGTCGATCGCGATCGCGGCGCGGTGCCGCTGCAACTGCTGATCCTCGGGCTGGTCTTCCTGGCCATCGCGCTGGTGTCCGACAGCGCGTGGGGACTGGCGGCGGGCAGCGCCCGCGACTGGTTCGCGCGCTCGCCGCGACGGCTGGAGGCGGTCGGCGGCGCGGGCGGGCTGATGATCATCGGCCTGGGCGCGAGCGTGGCGGTGTCCGGCACCGGGGACTGACGGCGAGGTGCCCCGGTCCGGGCGGCGGCCCGGGATAGCATCGTGGCTTCCGTGTCCGCGTGCTGAAAGGGGTGGCTTCGTCGCATGGGTAGGCGCAACCGAATTCGATGGTCGGTCACGGCCGTCCTGGCGCTCACGCCCCCGCTGGTCGTCGCGATGGCCGGGGTCCCCCCGACCACCACGCAGGCGCACGCCGATCCGTTCGCCGGCGCGTCGGGAGCGGGGGAGCCGTACTACCCGGAGGACGGCAACGGCGGCTACCGGGTCCAGCACTACGACGTCGCCATCTCCTACGACCCGCCCAGCCATCGGCTCGACGGCACCGCGCGGCTCGACGCCGTCGGCACCGAGATCATGCGCACGTTCAACCTCGACTTCGACGGGCCGGACGTGCGCCGGGTGACGGTGAACGGGCAGGCCGCCGAATTCGACCGCCACGGCGAGCACGAACTGACCGTCACCCCGGCCCTGCCGGTGCTGCCCGCGCTGCCGTTCACCGTGACGGTCGAATACGCCGGGGCCGCAACCCAACACGACGAGGGCGGCTGGACGTTCTCCCCGAGCGGCGGGGCGTTCGCCGCCGGGGAACCGCATTCGGCCGCCACCTGGTACCCGCTCAACGACACCGTCACCGACAAGGCCACCTTCGATCTGCGCGTGACGATCCCGAGCGAATGGCAGGCGGTGTCGAACGGCCTGCGCGTGCGCGACACGGTGGACGGGCCGAACCGCACGGTGGAATGGGCGTCCCGGCATCCCACGGCGGGCTACCTGACCACCGTGGCGATCGACCACTTCGACTTCCTCGACCAGCGTCGCGCCGACGGCACCCCGTTGATCAGCGCCTTCGCGCCGAAGGCCGGGCGCGCCCGGGAACTGGAACAGCGCCTGCCCGAGGTGCTGGACTTCCTCGAATCCCTGTACGGCCGTTACCCGTTCGAGAGCGGCGGCGGCATCTACGTCGACACCGACCTGAACTTCTCGCTGGAGACCCAGACCCGGCCGATCTACGCGCCCTGGACGGATCTGAACACGGTCGTGCACGAGAACACCCACCAGTGGTGGGGCGATTCGGTGTCGGTGAAGCGGTGGTCCGACGTGTGCCTGAACGAATGCTTCGCCAGCTACACCGCGGACTACCTGTGGCCCGAACGCAAGGAGGGCGACGACGTCGACGCGCGGTACCGCAAGACGGTCGCGGAGAACCTCGACAATCCGAAGTTCTGGGAGATCCCGTTGCAGAACCCCGGCGCGGGAAGGGAATTCACCTCCGTGTACTACCGCGGCCCGCTGTTCCTGCACGCGCTGCGGCGCACCGTCGGCGACGCGGTGTTCTTCCCGGCCGTCCGCGACTTCGCGCAGGCGCACGCCTACGGCAACGTGTCGATGCCGGAGTTCCGGCAGTTCGTGCAGGCGCGCGCGGGCCGGGATCTGACCGGGTTCTTCGGCGCCTGGCTCGACCACGACACGGTGCCCGCGCCGGAGTACCTGTACCCCGGCTCGTTGCGCGCCTGACTCACCTCCGGTCCGGCAGCCGGGACCGGGCCTTGTCGGCCCAGCGTTCGACCCGGTCGAGTTGCCGCTCGGCCTTGTGCACGGCCTCCTGGGCCGACCGCTGGGCCGCCGCGGCGAAGCGGCGTCGTTCCTCGGCGCGGTCGAGTTCGGCGCGCAGGTCACCGATGCGCGAATCCAGTTCGGCCAGTTCGGATTCGCGATCGCTCAGCTCCGAGCGCGCGGAATCAATTGCCTCCCGGGCGGATTCGAGCGCCGCGAGCGCGTCGTCGAGTTCCTGCCGGGCCGCCGCGTCGCGGTCGGCGGGCGGTTTCGTTTTCGCGTCGCCGGGCGCGCGCCGGGCAGCGGCGGCGTGGCCGGTGGGTCGTTCGGACTTCGCCCCGGCGGCGGGTTCGGGGGCCGAGGCCAGGGCCGGACCGGCCGGGCCGAAACCCTCGTAGTTGGCGGACGTGGTGAGCGTGCCGTCGCGAACCTGTTCGGCCACAGCGGAATCCGCCAGGGCCGCGTGCAGGGTCTGGCCGACCTCGCGCAGCACGGATTCGCCGAGCGGATGGCCGTGTTCCTCGGCGAGTCGACCGGCCTTGTGCGACAACGCGTTCACCACCTGCTGGCGCTGGGTGGTGAGGGTGCGCAGCTCGTCGCCCGACAACCGGCGCTGGGCATCTTGCAGGGCCGCACCGAGATTCAGCAACGCGCCCACCTCGTCGGTGGCCTCGCGGGCCAGCAGGTTGACCGCCCACGCCGCGACCGTGGGCTTGCGCAGTTTTCCGATCGCGGTCGCCAGTTTCCTGTCACCGGCCGCGCGGGCGGCCTTGACCTGGGCATCTCGTGCCCGCACGAATTCGCCGGGATCGATCCCGTAGAGCTCCCGGATGACGTCCTCGAGCCTCATGTTGCAGAGCGTAACGATCTCCCCGACGATATCGACACAGATCACGATGTACGCCTGGGCATTCGTCCAGCATCTCGCGAAAGGCTTCTCTGTGAACACCCTCGGCATCCAGTTGCTCAACACCGTCGTGCCCAGCATCATCAACCACTCCCTCTGGGCGCTGTGGTCGCTGCGCGGGCTCTGATCGCGCGGGTCCGGCCCGCGCCGGTCGCGCTGGCGCTGATCGCCGCGGCGGTCGGCGGCTGCGCGGTCACCGGCCGTTCGGCCGCCGCCGGGGCCGCGGTCGGGGACTGTCTCGAGGTCACCGAGGGGGCGGTGAACCAGGCCCGCACCACGCCGGTCGACTGCGCCTCGGGCCGAGTGGTCTACACGGTCGTGTCGACATCGGATCGCAAGGGCGATTGCGGTCCCGAGTACTCCTCCTACGAGGAGACCGCCGCCGGGGAGACCACGGCCTTCCTCTGTCTGGCCCCGAACCTCAAGGCGGACAGCTGTTATCACCGCGATTCGGCGACCGGCTTCACCCTCGCCGACTGCGCCGCCCCCGAGGCGACCGTCCGCGTGGTCGCCCGCTTCGACGGCCGCGCCGACCGCGCGCTCTGCGATCCGGCCGCCACCTACCTGACCCTCACCGAACCGGCGACCACATTCTGTTTCGTCAACCCCCGCGCCTGAGGGGGTCCTGCGGGTCACTGTTCGACGAGCGCGCCGGGTCGGCACACCGCACGGGTCACTGCTCGACGAGCGCGACCGAGGCGATGCGGTGCAGCGTGAAGTGGCGGACCGCACCCGTCACCGGGTCGAGGGCGTCCAACTGGCCCCCGGCCACCTGAAGGGGCTCGACGATGCGCTGGGTCGCCACGCCCTGGGCGTCCACGTAGCCGATGTGCACCGGCCGCCGGGTCCGGGCCGCGAGTTGCAGCAGCGCGAGGGTGGCCGCGGTGCCGGTGCGGGTGCCGTCGGAACGGACCGACTGCCCGGGCCGGGCCTTGGCCGCCTTCTCCCCGGCGCGCAGCTCCGACACCAGCAACCGCAGCTGCTCGGTGCTGGGCGGGGTCGGCCGCCAGGACTGACGGGGGTTGGGGCGCAACGGGATTCGCGCGCCGCGCGGGCGCAGATCCACGATGACACCGGCGGAATCCTCACCCGCCGGGGCGAAACCCGCGCCGCGCAACGCCTCGAGCACATCGGGGAGCGGGGCCTGGGAGATGGCCACCGTCGGCGCGACCGCGCGCAGCGCCAGCCGATCCGCCACCGGCGCGGCCAGCACCTCGGCCAGCAGGGCCGGATCCTCGCTGCGCACGAACGACTGCGCCAGCCCCGCGCGCAACCGCCCGTGCCGCCGCGCCACGTCGTCGATGAGATAGGTCAGCGACTGCGGCACCGGGGTCCGCGAATGCGCGGTGAACAGCTGATGCAGCTCCGCGGCCGTGAGCCCGGCGTCCAGCGCCCGCCGCACCGAGGTCTCCGAGATCCGGTACACCGTTGCGGCCCCGGCGGATTCGACGTCGGCGACCAGCGCGACCCGCTGCTGTAACTCCGGCACCAGCGGCCCCGGGGCGATCACGGTCAGATCCGCCTGCACCAGAACGTGATCCACCGGTTCCGGCAGCGCGGACTCCATCTCGGCCTCGGCGTCGCCGAGCGCCTCGTGCAGCAGCGCCCGGCCCGCGGAGGTGAGCGCGCCCCGGCCGACGACGCCGAGCGCGGTGGCCTCGGCGAGGGTCTGCTCGATCGCCTCGACCCGGAAGTGCCTGCGCCAGCGCGGTTGTCGCCAGGCCAGCACGGTCGCGATATCGGCCGCCGACACCGCGGAGCCGGGCGGGTACGCGGCGAGCAGGTCCAGGATCGCGCGGCGGTCGCGCACCGCGTGCATATTGCGCAGCTCCAGCGACAGCGCGGCCAGCGGTTTGTCGTTGGCGTCGCGCAGGCCGATCATCCACGGGAAGCGGTCCAGTTCCAGCCAGGCGTGCGCGAGCACCACCCAGCGCCGGGCGGGCGGACCCTCCAGCCAGCCGTCGGCCGAACCGGTGGGCGCCCAGAAGTCGTCGACCGCGTCCGCGTCCGGCGGGGGTTCGGGAATTCCCTTGTCCACCAGGCGCGCCGCGGCCAGCACCTCGGCGAGCAATCCGACGCGGGACTCCTCGATGCCGGTCTGCTTGGCGACCCGGCGCAGTTCGCGCACGCCGAGGCCGCCCGAGCGCAGCGCGGGGGCGGGCGCGTCGCCCAGCACCGCGAGGATGTCGCCGCAGTGCCGCAGCAGCTCGCCGACCTCGCCCGCGGCGGCGGCGTTCACATCGGCGACGGGATGTTCGGCCGGGCGCGGGTTCGGCCGGGTCAGCGCGTGCGGATCGGTCACCGGTTCGCGGCGCAGCACCTGGCCGACCGAGGGCGGGAGTTCGACGGTCTCCTCGTCGATCCACTCCAGCAGGCGCGCGGCCAGCAGGCGCTGGATCGGGCGATCGGCGGGCGTGCCGGGAGCGGCGTCGCGGGTGCGCCCGCGCGGGCCCGTGGTCGCCAGCTTGTCCAGCAATGCCCGTTCCGCCGAACCGATCTCGGCCAGGGCCGCGCGAATCTCCGGTTCCGTCAAGGCGTCCGGAATGTCCGTGGTGCTGCCCAGCGGCCACGGCAGCGCGTCCTTGGCCGCCCCGGCGAGGAACAACTCGTCCTCGCCCCAGACGAGCGCCCGCGCGGCGAGCCGATCCACCGCCGCGTCGATCTCGGCGCCCGGCACCCGATCGCCCAGCAGTTCGCGCAGCCGCCGGCGCGGCAGGGGGCTCGCCGTGCGGCCGGGGAAACTCGCGCCGTGCACGGCCAGGGTCTCCACGACCGCGAAATCGAGGGTGTCCAGCTCGTCGGTGGCGCGCAGGACCGACGCCCGCTGTTCGGCCCGGGCCGCGAGCACCGCCATCGAACCCGGCAGCGGGACGGCCAGATCCGGGCGCAGTTCCAGCAGCGTCACCAGCTCCTCGTCGGTGCGGGTGGTCAGCCAGTCGGCCAGCGTGGTTTCGGCCGAGCCGGGCCGGGAGTCGGTCGTGGTCATCCCGTCCAGCGTACGGCCGGGTTTCGCGGCCCGCCGAGGTGTGTCGAACCTGTCGCGCTACCGGGTTGCCGCCGTGCCAGAATGACAGCGTGGTGAACAAATCGAAGAAACCCTACGTCGACAACGGCTGGCCGAAGCTGGACAACGGCGACCACGCCGTGACCGAGCTCTCGTCCACCCGTTCCGGTGGGCTGTCGCCGTACGGCGAGGACACCGAGTTCCCGGTGCCGGCGGAAGAGGTGCCCTACGTGCACCCACACACGGTCATCAATCGCTGACACGAAAGACGAAGAAGGCCCCCGTCTCCGGAAAGGAGTGGGGGCCTTCTTCGATGTCGCCGAGAGCGTGGACTCAGTTGGGCAGCGCGCCCTTGTTCGCCTCGAAGAAGTTGACGACCGCCGGATCCAGCTTGGCGCCACTGGACTTGAAGGCGTTGTAGGCGTCGAGCGCCTGCTGCGGCACGGCGAAGCCCTGGGACTGCGCGGCGGCGACGGCCTGGTCGACGGCCTGGAAGACCTCCTGCGTGCCGTCGGCGGGCGCCTGCGGCGCGGCGTCGGTCTGCGGGGTCCAGTGCGGGGTGGTGGCGGCGGGAGCGGTGCGCTCGGTCGGGCCGCTGTGCAGGCCCAGGTGGGAGGAGCAGGACGGCCACGCGCCCCAGCCCTGGCTGGCGAGCACGCGCTCGGCCACGGTGATCTGCTGCTCGCGGGTGGCCTGGTTGGCGGAGGCGGCGTACTCGGTGCCGCCGTGCGCGGCCCAGGTGCTCTGCGAGAACTGCAGTCCGCCCTGGAATCCGTTGCCCGTGTTGATGCCCCAGTTGCCGCCGGACTCGCACTGCGCGAGCTTGTCCCAGTCGGAGTCGGGAGCGGCGGCCGCGTGTCCGGCGAGAGCCACACCGGCACCGCCCATGATCGCGGTGGAGACGGCGACCTTGGCTACCGTGCGGCCGGTGTTGGTCGGCTTGCGATGGCGTCCACTCATATCGGGTGTCTCCCTCTCATACGCACCTGCGAGTGAGCTCGGTCCGGGACTGCTCCCGGCTGGATAGAACGGTACGACGATCGCCGGGAAAAATCACTATTTGGTAACCGGCGCGTGCCCGTGGGTCACGGTCTGGCGCAACATCTTCCGCAACCCCGTCTGCGCAGGTAATAGGGGTTCGTCCGCGAGCGGCGGCCGCCGTGATCACCCTGTGATCTTCCCGTGATGTGACGAGAATCACAGAGTCGCCGGGATAACGAACCGGGCGAACGGTGTTGTCAGCGCGCCCGGCGGCCGGACCACAGCGCGAACGCGATCGCCAGCAACAGCCCCAGCGGGGTGGCGGCCATCGCGAGGAGATACAGCCACAGCGCGGGTTCGGCGTCGCTCACGAGCGGGACGACGAAGATGGCCACGATCGCCAGCAGGCCGATCGCGAACAGGCCGAGCGCGGCGAGCAGCAGCGGCTGGCAGGGACGTCGGGGCGCGGGGTTCGGCGCGGAATCGGGCACGGGTGCACCGTAAAACTGATGTGCTCGGTGCATCGGCACCGGGGTAGACTCGAAGACATCGCGTCCTGCATACCTGTGGGGCGCGTTCTTTTCGCGAGCAGAAAGGTTCCGGGGCACACCCGGGGCCCATGGTTGTGTCCGGGCGGTTCCGGGCATCGATGACGAACGGGTGAGCGCAGTGCCGACCGGCAAGGTGAAGTGGTACGACGTCGAGAAGGGCTTCGGCTTCCTTTCCCAGGATGAGGGCGAGGACGTCTATGTTCGGTCGTCCGCGTTGCCCAAGGGTGTCGAGGCGCTGAAGCCCGGGCAACGAGTGGAATTCGGGATGGCCGCGGGCCGCCGCGGACCCCAGGCGCTGAGCCTGAAGCTGCTCGAGCCGCCGCCCTCGGTGCGAGGTGGCCAGGGCCGCAAGGAAACTCCCGCCGCCCAGCCCCGCAAGTCCCCCGACGACCTGCACGGCCTGATCGAGGACATGATCAACCTGCTGGAGGCCACGGTCCAACCCGACCTCCGCAAGGGCAAGTACCCCGACCGCAAGACGGCCCAGCGCATCGCGGAGGTCGTGCGGGGCGTGGCCCGCGAATTGGACCACTGAACCCCGAATCCGCTACGCCGTCTTGATCGACCACGCCTGGTAGGGGGCCAAGCCCTCGTTCCCGGCCTGGTCGCGGACGGGCACGAGCAGTTCGACCTCGAGGCCGCCCAGGCGCAGACCGGGTTCGGGCAGCGAATTCACCGTCACCGCACGGGTTTCCGCGGGGTAGTCGCGATAGGTGAGCAATCGCGGTTCGGGGGTGCCGTCCGGGCGCAGGTACGTCGCGCGAATCGCCCAGGGCGCCTGGGCGATCTCGAGCGGCAGCGACAGCTGCACCGGATATCCGGGCGGGGTCTCCAGGGCCACGCTCTCGGCGCTTTCCGGGCGGCAGTTCAGGCCGAGGCCGCCGTCCGCGTCGGACCGCGTCACCGTGCAGTACCGATAGGGGGCGACCGTGACGGTCCGGCCGTGCGCGTACGCGGTGACCGTCGGCTCCTTGTCGCCCGCGTGCCGTACCGCCACGATCACCACCGCGGCGACGGCCACGAGCACCACCAGCACCCCGGCGGCGGAGAGCGCGAGGGCGAGACGGGTTTTCGGCTTCACTGGGGCGGGTTTCCTGTCGCTTGTCGAACTTCTTCCGGTTCCGCGTGCTGCGGGCGATTGCCGCCCAGACCGGGCAGCAGCGAATGCCCACGGTAACTCACCGTGGTTTGCAGCAGTCCGACCGCCAGGACCGCGGTGACCACCGCGAAGCCCTTCCAGTAGTCGGTCGGCAGCAGCACGCCCCCGGCCCCGCCGATCACCCACGACAGCTGGAGCACGGTCTCGGAGCGACCGAAGCCGGAGGCGATCGACTCCGGCGGCAGGTCGTCCTGGATCGAGGCGTCCAGCGACACCTTCGCCAGCGCGCTCGCCCCGGCGGCCACGAGGGTCGCCACCGCCGCGCCCAGCAGATTGTCCAGGAACGCGGCGACCAGCGCGACCGCGGCGCAGCTTGCCGTGCAGCCCAATACGATCAGGGCCGGGCGGCCCAGCTTCAGCCGCGCGCCGGTGGCATTGCCGACGAAGTTGCCGATGGCCGCCGACGCGCCGACCACACCCAGCATCGCGGCCTGCTGCACGGGCCGATGCTCGGTCGCCTTGGCCACGAAGGCGATGTAGAAGGTGAGGAATCCGGTGAGCACCCGGATCGAGCTGTTGCCCCACAACCCCGTCACCACCGAACGGCCCAGCGGCTGACGGCGTTTGTCCGGTTTACCGGTCGGGGGCGGGGTCTCGGGCAGCACCTGCGTGCGGGCCTCGCCGCCGTGATAGCCGAGCGTGGCGGGCACCTCGCCCTCGGTGACCTCCACCCAGGACGGAATCCGCAGGCTCAGATACGTTCCGCCGCAGGCGATCAGCGCGGCGAACACCAGGGCCCCCATCGAACCGGCGACCGCGGCGACCAGACCCGCGACCGCGCCCGCCCCCAATGTCCCGCCCACCAGGCCGAACACGGTGAGCCGGGAGTTGGTGCGCACCAGATCGATTCCCGGCGGCAGCACGCGCGGCGTGACCGCGCTCTTGAGCACCGCGAAGGACTTGCTGAGGATCATCATGCACAGCGCGAGCGGATACAGCGCCCAGGTGTCGAAGCTGAAGATCAGCACCAGCGCCACCACCACCCGGATCGCGAACGATCCGGCCAGCGCCAGTCGGCGACCCCGTTGCAGCCGGTCGAGCATGGGCCCGATCAGGGGTGCGATCACCGCGAAGGGGGCGATCGTGATCAACAGGTACAGCGCCACCTTCGATTTCGACTCCGCGGTGGCGCTGGCGAAGAACAGCGTATTGGCCAGGGCCACCGCGATCGCCGCGTCCAGCGCGAAGTTGGCCATGGTCGCGTAGACCAGCGCGGTCAGCCCGGACCGGTCCGCGCCGTCGGCCTTGGCCGCGCGCTGGAAGGTCTGGAAACCCTTCTCGGTCAACTCGATGCTGCGCATGGCCACCACGCGGGTCACGGTGAGCTTGCGCGGGACGCGTTGGCGGCCGGACGTTTCGGCGGGCTGCTCGACGGTGGGCTCCGCGAGGGTGGGCGCGGGTTCGGGCGGCGGTCGTCGATCGCGGTGCGCCATGAACTCCGGCACCTCCGGCTCGACGCCGCGCCGCGGCAACGGGGGTAGCCGGTGTTGTGCCGCGGGGTTGGGCGGCGGGTAGCGATCGTAGCCGGGGTGCCGCGGGGTGAGCGGATGGTCCTCGCCGCCCCACCGACCAGGCTCGGTACCGGAGGGTTCACGGGAGGCAGTCACAGTATCGATTCTCTCGCAGGTTGTCGGGTGAGGAGGCGCAGGTCCGCGGTTCGGTCATGCCCGGACGAACCGTACTTCGAACATTGTCGGCCAGTTCTTGCCGGTGACGAGGAAGCGATCGGTGCCGGGGAGTTGCGCGATGCCGTTGAGGACGTCGGCCCCGGCGCGTTCGGTGGCCGAGAGCAGGCCGCTCGCGTCGATGTCGGCGAGGACCGCGCCGGTGTCGGGATCGATGCGCAGGATGTGGTCGGTCTTCCAGACGTTGGCGTACACCGAACCGTCCGCGGCGCAATCCAATTCGTTGAGTCGGGCCTGGTCGTGGCCGCGGACGTGGACCGAACCGGTGGCGGCGAAGGTGACCGGATCGCGGAAGGTGAGCGTGGTGCCGCCGTCGCTCATGACGAGGCGATCGCGGCGGGTGCACAGGCCCCAGCCCTCGCCGTCGTAGTGGGCGCGGGCGCGTTCGGCCAGGGTGCGCGGGTCGCGGGCGATGGCGACGCCGTCCTTCCACGTGATCTGCCACACGGTGTCGCCCGCCTTGGTGACGCCCTCGCCGAAGTACGGGGGCGGGAGTTCGACCCGGGCGAGTCGCTCGTCGGTGGTGAGCGAGGTGGCGCGCAGCTCGGATCGGCCGACCAGTCCGGTGCTCTCGTAGAGCACGTCGCCGTCGATCTCCAGGCCCTCGGTGAAGGCGGCGGTGTCGTGCGGGCGGGTGCTGACCACCTCGACGCGGTAGCGCGGCGTGTCGTCGATGTTCGCGCAGCCCGCGGTGGTCGTGGACACGGCCGTCGCCAGCAAGATCACACCAGTCGCGGCCCACGAACGAGGTTTGGCTGCCATACGGCAAAATGTAGGACGTGAGCGCAGTTTCTGTTTCCGAGTCCGGTGTGCGACCGATCCTCGCGGAGGCGGTCGAGCTGGCTCGCCGTGCGCTCCTCGAGCTGCAACCGACCGGTGTGGGCGAGCATCTGGGGGTCACCGCCGAGGACGAATGCGCGGCCACCCATCACTTCCGGGCCACGCTGCCCGGCTATCGCGGGTGGCAGTGGGCCGTGGTGGTCGCCGCCCCGCCGGAGGCCGAGTACGCGACGGTCAGCGAGTCCGCGCTGCTGCCCGGGCCCGACGCCCTCGTCGCCCCCGACTTCGTGCCGTGGGATCAGCGGGTGCGCCCGGGGGATCTCGCGCCCGGCGATCTGCTCGCCCCGCCCGCCGACGATCCGCGCCTGGTGCCCGGATACGTGGTCACCGACGATCCGGTGGTCGACGACGTCGCCGAGGAGATCGGCCTGGGCCGCCCGCAGGTGCTCAGCCGCGAGGGCCGCGCCGAGGCCGCCGAGCGCTGGTACGCCGAATACGGCCCCGATACCGATATGGCCCGCTCGGCCCCCTCGACCTGTGGCGTCTGCGGCTTCTTCGTCCCGCTCGCCGGAGCCCTGCGCGCCGCCTTCGGCGTCTGCGCCAACGCCATGGGCGCCGACGGCCACGTCGTCCATACCGAATACGGCTGCGGCGCCCACTCCGACACCACCCTCCCCACCGGCGGCGGCTCCCCCCTCTACGAGGCCTACGACGACGCCTCCGTGGAACTCATCCCCACCGCCGACCTCCGCCCCGAAGCCCCCACCCCCGAGTCGGCGAATACGCCCGCGCCCGAAGCGGATTCGACCCCAGAGGTTGCGGCCGAGGCCGAGGCGGCCCCGGCGGAAGGGACTACGCCCGAGGCAACGGACGCGCCGGTAGCCGAGGAGCCTTCGCCCGAGGCCGAGGCGGCTCCGGTGGCGGAAACCACGCCCGAGTCGGCGAACGCGCCCGCGCCCGAGGCGGATTCGGCCCCCGCGGAAGGGGCTACCCCCGAGTCGGCGAATGCGCCCGTGGCCGAGGAGGCTTCGGTCGAGCAGGTTGCGGCTGGGGGAGAGGATGCGCCCGTGGCCGAGGTAGCCCCCGCGGAAGGGACTACGCCCGAGGCATCGGATACGCCTGTGGCGGAGGAGGCTTCGGTCGAGCAGGGTGCGACTGAGGGACAGGATGCGCCCGAGGCCGAGGCAGCCCCGGTGGAGGAGGGCACGCCCGAGGCGGAAGAGGTTGCGTTGCAGCCGATGCTGACCGCCGAGGCGATCGACGAGGGGGCGGGGCATTATCACGATGCCTGGGCGGTGTCGGCGGTTCGGGTGGAGCCGGGGGAGCGGCCCGGGGCGGCGGACGAGGACTGAGCGCGCGGGTGGATCCGTTCGGGACCGCGGAGCTGCGGGGTGGGGTGGTCGCGGCGTGGCGGGATTCGCCGACGCGGTTGCGGGAGGACGCCGCGACCGAGGCGGATCTCGTGCGGGCGGGCTATCGCGATCGGCTGCTGACCGAACTGGCGCAGAACGCGGCCGACGCGGCGCGCAAGGCGGACGTACCCGGGCGGCTGGCGGTGTGGTTTGCCGGGGACGCCCTGCACATCGCGAATACCGGTGTGCCGCTGGACGTTTCGGGTGTGCACGCGCTGACCGCGCTGCGCGCCTCGGCCAAATCGGACGCGTCGGCGGTGGGCCGCTTCGGCGTGGGGTTCACGGCCGTGGTCGCGGTCTCCGACGAGATCGAATTCCGTTCCCGCACCGGCTCGTTGCGGTTCTCGCGCCGACGCACCTGGGCGACGCTGCGCAATCACGACATTCGCGTTCCCGAGGACGACGGCTTCGCGCCGCCGGTCCTGCGCCTGGTGTGGCCGGTCGACACCGCCCCGGCCGCGGGTTTCGACAGCGAGATCGTGCTCACCCTGCGCGAGGACGTCGACCCGGAGCGCCTGCTGGCCGAGCTGCGCGACGAGGCCGCCGACCTGCTCCTGGAACTCCCGGCCCTGTGCGCGATCCGCATCGCGGACGACGAGATCACCTCGGCGACAACCGAACTCGGCGACGGCCTGACCGAGGTGCGGCTGACCGGCCCGGACGAGGCCGACCGCGTCTGGTGGCAGTACCGCACCCCGCGTGCCCGCTGGCTGCTCCCGATCCGCGACGGCAGCCCCGTCCCCGCCGACCCGGACGTCCTGCGCGCCCCCACCCGCTCCGACGAGGAACTGTCGCTGCCCGCCCTGCTCATCGCCGATATCGCGATGCAGCCCGACCGCCGCCGCCTGCTCCCCGGCGCCCGCGTCGCCGAATTGGCGCACGGCTACGCCGATTTCGCCCGCGCCCTGCCCGCCCGCGACCGCCTCGTCCTGGTGCCCGCCCCCGGTTTCGCGCGCGGCGAGGCCGACGGCCTGCTGCGCGAGGCGGTGATCGCCGACCTGCGCGCGGGGGAGTGGCTGCCCGTCCTCGATCCGACCGGCGCTCCCGCCGTCGCCGCACCCCGGCGCAGCAGCGTATTGCCCGGCGCCACCGAGGAATTGACCGCCCTGCTCGCCGATGTGATCGGCCCGCTGGTGATCGCCGACCTGTCCGGTCGCGCCGCCGCCGACATCCTGGCCGTCCTGGACGTGCATCGCATCGGACTGGCCCGCGTCGCCGAGCTGTCCGCGGGCTGGGAACGCCCGCCGAACTGGTGGTACGCGTTCTACGACGCCCTGGAACCGTTCGTCACCGACCCGCTCTCGGTCGAGGAACTGGGCGCCCTGGCCGTCCCGCTCGTCGACGACCGCCTGGTCACCGGCCCGCGCACGGTCGTGCTCGACGACCATCTCGACACCACCCTGCCCGTCCGCTGGGCGCGCCTGGTCCACCCCGAGGCCGCGCACGAGCTGCTCGGCCGCCTGGGCGCCCGCGCGGTGAGCGCCGAGGATCTGCTGAACGATCCCGCGCTGCAAGGGGAATTGGAACTCGACGCCGCCGACCCGGATACGGTGGCCGCCGTGCTCGGCCTGGCGGCCCAGCTGCCCGAGGGCACCGTCCTGCCGCCGTGGCTCGGCCTGCTCGAACTCCCCGACACCGCGGGCGATCTCCGACCCGCCGACGAACTGCTGCTCCCCGACGCCCCGCTGGCGGACGTGCTGGTGGCCGATTCACCGTTCGGCACAGTCGATTCCGCGCTCGTGGACCGCTTCGGTCCCGCCGCGCTGCGGGCCGTCGGCGTGGGCTGGGCGTTCACCGTCGTCACCGAATCCGATCCGACCGGCCCCGATCATCAGCTCGACGACGAGGAGACCTGGTGGGCGGGCCTCGCGGAGGATCCGCCGGAACTGGCCGCCGTGCGCGATCTGGATCTGGTCGCCGACGCCGCGTGGCCGAAGGCGTTGCGGCTGTTGCTGTCCGACCCCGCCACCCGCCCGCTGCTGGCCGACCGCGACGGCTACACCGCGTGGTGGCTGCGCACCCACGCCCGCGTGGACGGCGTACCGCTCGGCCGTCATCGCGCGCCCGGCGACCCGGTCTTCGCCGGTCTGCTCCCCGAACTCACCGGCTTCGCGGCCGCCGAACTCACCGCCCTGCGCGCCGTGCTCGCCGATCCGGACGCCATCGGCCAGGACCTGGCCGCCGCACTGCTCGACGCGCTCGCCGACCCCGCGAAAACCCCATCGCCCGAAGCGATCTCGCGCACGCACGCGCGACTGGCCGCGGCCGCCGACCGGCTCGACCTGGACGCGCTCGCCCCGCCCGACCGGGTGCGCGCACTGTCCGGCGCGGTCGTCGACCCCGCCGACGCGCTGGTCCTCGATCGACCCTGGTACGGCCTCGCGCTGCCGCCGGACCGGCTGGTGGTCGGCGATCTCGACCACGCCGAGGCGCTGGCGAACCTGCTGGATCTGCCGCTGGCCGCCACCGCCGTCGACGCCGAGATCCTCGGCGCGGGCGACCCGGCCAGCTGGTCCGACGACCCCTTCGGCGTCCTGCTGCGCCTGCAATTCGGCCGCGCCGCGGGCGAATTGGTGCTGCACGATCGGCTGCGGGTCCGGCTCACCGGCGCGTACGAGGCCGAGGTCGAGGTGCCGTGGTGGCGCGTGGACACCACGACACACGTCCGGCGGCAGGGCTACTTCGCGTAGTGCGAGATCATCTCCGCGAGCAGGTCCAGTTGCGCGCGGACCGCGGCGGAATCGTTGTCGACCAGCCAGCGCAGCACGACGCCGTCGATCACGTTGAGCGTGAACCGGCTCAGCGTCTGCACCGGAACCGACCACGTGGTGCCGGTGGCGTCGCGGGCGTGTTCCAGGACGTCGGCGACCGTGGAGTCGTTGAACGTGTACTGCTCGCGCGCGATGGCGAGTTTGGCCGGGGTCTGCTCGCTTTCGCGCAACGCGTAGGTGGTCGTTTCGTAGGTGAGCAGTTGCCGTTCGGGCGTGGCCTCGATGTTCAGCCACAACAGTTCCAGGCTCGCGCGCACCAAATTCTGAAGCGATTCCTTTCCGCTTCCGACGTCCTGCCAGACCGTTTCATTGGTCTCGACGGAATCGCGTAATTCCATCGACAACGCCTTGACCAACTCGGTCATGAGGGCGTCCTTGTTTTCGAAACAGTAATGCACCACACCGAGCGAAACCCCGGCCGCCTGAGCCACATCGCGTGTGGTTACCCCGGCGACGCCCTTTTTTTCGGCAAGACCGATGGCCGCCTCGATAAGGTGGGCTCGTCTTTCTTCGACGCTCAATCGGGAGGACACCCAACGCAGTTAAGCCGTAAGGGCGCGAACAGTCAATTCGCGGGGCGGCAAAAGTGTGTCAGAGGCCTTTTTGCGCACCCTTGTCCCCGCGCCGGGCCGAACGCCGTTGCAGCGCGTAGATGCCGTAGGCGAGCCCGCCCACCGCGATACCCATCAGGCAGATCGGCCGCGCGTCGGCCCAGCGGTCGACCGACCACACCACCACGGTCGCGATCACCCAGGCCAGCACCCCGACGACCAGCACCGGACGGGGATCGGTCAGGCGCGGCGGAATCTCGGGGACGGCACGGTTCACGTCCTCGAGCTTAGCGACGGGAACGGCCGTTGGGCGCCGTGCGGTCCCGTATCGTTTGCCTCTGTGACAACGTCTTCCGACATTCGCGCGCTCGCCGCCGACCTCTCGCTGGCGGTCGTGCGTCTGACGCGTCACCTGCGCGGCCGCCGCGCCGACGCCCAGATTTCGCTGACTCAGCTGTCGGCCCTGGCCACGCTGAACCGCGAGGGCGCCATGACGCCGGGCATGCTCGCCGCCAAGGAGCGGGTGCAGCCGCCGTCGATGACCCGGGTCATCGCGTCGTTGTCGGAACTCGCGCTGGTGAACCGCAATCCGCATCCGACCGACGGTCGGCAGGTCATCGTCTCGCTGTCGGAGAGCGGGCGCGCGCTGATCCAGGACGAGAACAACGCCCGCGAGGCGTGGATGACCGAGCAGTTGTCGGGTCTCGACCCCGAGCAGCTGCGCGTGCTGCGCGACGCGGTCGCGATCATGAAACAGATTGTGGACCAATCGGAATAGGGTCTCAGGCCGCGAAAGCCCGGTCGCTGTCGACGATCTCGCGGCCCAGCGGCATCAGCGAGATCGGGATCAGCTTGAGATTGGCCCAGCCGAACGGGATGCCGACGACGGACACGAACAGCGGGACGCTGGTGAACAGGTGCCCCAGCGCCAGCCACCACCCGGCCACCAGGAACCAGATGACGTTGCCGACGAGCGAGGGCGTGCCCGCGCCGGGCCGGGCCACCGCCTCGCGCCCGAACGGCCACAGCACGTACCCGGCGATGCGGAACGAGGCGATGCCGAACGGAATGGTCACGATCAGCACGCAGCAGACGATCCCGGCGAGCAGATAACCCAGAGCCATCCAGAACCCGGCCAGTACCAGCCACAGCACGTTCAGCACGAACCGGATGAGCGTCACGTCCCCAGCATGCCAGCGGTTCGCCCGGACGTCGACCTCAGAAGAACCAGCCGAGCACGGCCTCGCGGTCGCTGCCGAAGGCGGTGTCCAGGGCGCGCAGCACCTCGGAATCCTTGGCGTGCAGGCGATTCGCCGCGGCGAAGGGCCGGGCCCGGTGCGCGCCCAGGTACAGCGAGCCGAGCACATCGATGCCCAGCTCGGCGTCCGCGGGGCGGGTGGTCGGCTCGCATTCGGCCGTCCCGTCCCGCGCGCGCAGCGCGAAGGCGCCGCCCGCGTCCCGGAACGGATCGTCCACGGCCAGCACCACATCCAGATCGCCCTGATAGGTCCGGGCGGACAGCGCGGCGGGGACGTCCATGAGCCGGGTCCACAGGCCGTCGGACCGCCCGACCGTGCGCACCAGCCGGGGATCGGTGAGCAGATACGGCAGCGGATCGTCGGTGGCGACGACGGCCTCCACGACCGTCACCAGATCCAGGCCCAGCAGCGCCCGCCACAGCGCCGCGTGCGCCTCGTCGGTCACCGCCCGCAGCTCGAGCACCTCGGCGTGCAGCCGATCGTCGGGCCGCCGGAACCGGTAGAGCGCGTACCCGTCCGGATGCAGCAGGACGTACACCCCGCCCTCGCGGCCCAGCGACAGCAGCCGCACCCGCCACGCCGCCTCCGGGCGGACCTGCGCGCCGGGCGTGCGGCGGCGCCAGCGATCGTAGATCCCGGGTAGCCGCGGCACCGCCTCGTCCAGCGCGACGAGCCGCACCCCACCGGGATCCGGTGCACCGGAACGGAATTCGGCGAAGCGGCGATCGATGCTCACCCGGTTCTCCACCACCGCCGGGCCGTAGCCGAAGCGGCCGTAGATGCCGCCCTCGCTGGCGGTGAAGATGGTCAGCGGCAGTCCGGCGCGCTCGGTGCGGCGATGCTGTTCGGCGTACATCGCGCGCAGGATGCCGCGGCGGCGGTGGGTGGGCGCGACCGCGACCGCCGCGACGCCGCACGCGTCGACGGTCCGTTCGCCGGGGACGGTCACGGTCATCGTGCGGTAGCCGGTGTGCCCGACGATGCGGTCGCCGTCGACCGCGACGATCGCGTCCTCGGTGCGGAACAGCCGTCGGCGCTGTTCGGCCAGCTCGGGTTCCACCTGCGGTTCCCCGCCGAACGCGTTGGCGAGCAGGAGCCGCAGCGCGGGCTCGTCGGCCGTCGTCGCGGTGCGCAGGGTGATTCCGGCGGGAAGGGACATTTCTCGACCTTACGACTCGCCCTGTTCGGGGTCGACCCGTTTGATTCGGCGATTGCGCCGAGAACGCCTGCGCATCATGGCCTTTCGCTCGCGCCGGGGCGCGGTGCGCTCGATGCGCGGATCCTCGGGCACCTCGTAGCGCGGCACGTACTCGCTCAGGAACGCCTGCACGGTCGCGGTCGCCGGGATCGCCAGCAGCGCGCCGACCGCGCCCAGCAGCGCCGCGCCCGCGAGCACCGCCAACAGCGCCACGGCCGCGTTCACGTCGACCGTGCGGGCGGTGATCCGCGGTTGCAGCAGGTAGTCCTGGAACCACTGGTAGAGCACGACGAAGATCAGCAGCCACACCGCGTCGAAGGGGTGCACGGTCAGCGCCACCAGAATCGGCAGCACGCTGGCCAGATAGGTGCCGATGGTCGGCACGAAGGAGGCGATCACGCCGAACCAGACCCCGAGCGCGATCGGATTGGGCAGGTTCAGGATCGCCAGGAAGATCGCGTGCGTGACCGCCGAGATCACCGCGAGCAGCGCACGCGAGTACAGGTAGCCGCCGGTCTTGTCGATGGCCAGATCCCAGGCGTGCAGCACGTCGTCCTGGCGTTTGGGCGGCAGCATCGAGCACAGCGTGCGGCGCAGCTTCGGGCCGTCGGCGGTGAGGTAGATGCTGAACAACGCGATGGTCAGGAACTGGGCCAGCCCGCCGAGGATCGTGCTCGACAGGCCCCAGATGTTGTTGGCTGCGGTCTGGGCGTAGTTGTTGAGGATGTTCGAGTCGTGCAGCAGGCGATCGCGCAGCTGATCGATCGTGAAGTGTTGGTGGAAGGTGTTGTTCACCCAGCCGACGAGATCGTTGAGCAGGCCGGGCAATTCGTTGAGCAGGTTGCTCACCGTCTCCACCAGCAGCGTCACCAGCGCGGCGAGAAAGCCCGCCACCGCGGCGAACAGCACCACGAACACGATTCCGACCGCGAGCCCGCGCGGCACCTTGCGATGGGTGAGCAGATCGACCGCCGGTTCCA
Source organism: Nocardia sp. NPDC003482 (assembly GCF_053588115.1). Classification (NCBI taxonomy): domain Bacteria; kingdom Bacillati; phylum Actinomycetota; class Actinomycetes; order Mycobacteriales; family Nocardiaceae; genus Nocardia; species Nocardia sp. NPDC003482. The sequence goes on along the minus strand of NZ_JBSFPI010000003.1, from coordinate 426,254 downwards.
TCGCCAGCGCGATGAAGAAGGCGACCAGCATCATCGTGATCAGCCCGAGCAGTTTGTGGAAGGCCCAGTCACCGATCTGATACGCGGCCAGGAACGCGAACCCGAGCAGCAGCGCCCGCGGCAGCCAGCGCGGCATCCGTTCCGTCTCTCCCGATCCGGGAGTCGATACATCCTCGGCCACGCCACCAGTCTCCCGGACCTCGCCCTGTGTTCTCGGCTGCGACCCGCGTCGGGTCTGCTCCGGCTGTAGCCCGTCGAGCGGGTCCGGAAACCCGAAAACCCGCCACCGCCGGACGCGGTAGCGGGTTTTCGCGAAAGTGGTTCAGCGACCGCTGATCTCGTGGTAGTCGCGCTCGCCGTAGCCGGTGTAGATCTGGCGGGGGCGGCCGATCTTCAGCGGCTCGCGGTGCAGTTCGCGCCAGTGCGCGATCCAGCCGGGCAGCCGGCCCATCGCGAACAGGACGGTGAACATGCGGGTGGGGAAGCCCATCGCGCGGTAGATGACGCCGGTGTAGAAGTCGACGTTCGGGTACAGGCGGCGCTCGACGAAGTAGTCGTCGGACAGCGCGGCCTCCTCGAGCTGCTTGGCGATGTCGAGCAGCGGATCCTGCACGCCGAGCTTGCCGAGGATCTGGTCGGCGGTCTTCTTCACGATGGTCGCGCGCGGGTCGTAGTTGCGGTAGACGCGGTGTCCGAAGCCCATGAGCTTCACCCCGTCCTCCTTGTTCTTGACCTTGCGGATGAACTCCTCGACGTCGCCGCCGGAGTTCTGGATGCCGTCGAGCATCTCCAGCACGGCCTGGTTGGCGCCGCCGTGCAGCGGACCCCACAGCGCGTTGATGCCGCCGGAGACCGAGGTGAACAGGTTGGCGTCCGACGAACCGACCAGGCGCACGGTCGAGGTCGAGCAGTTCTGCTCGTGATCGGCGTGCAGGATGAGCAGCATGTCCAGCGCGGCGGCGACATCGGGGTCGACCTCGTAGGGTTCGGCCGGGAAGCCGAAGGTCATCCGCAGGAAGTTCTCCACCAGCGACAGCGAGTTGTCGGGGTAGAGGAACGGCTGGCCGACCGACTTCTTGTAGGAGTAGGCCGCGATGGTCGGCAGCTTGGCCAGCAGCCGGATCGTGGACAGCTCGACCTGCTCGGGATCGCGCGGGTCCAGCGAATCCTGGTAGTAGGCCGACAGGGCGTTGACCGCCGAGGACAGCACCGGCATCGGGTGGGCGTTGCGCGGGAAGCCGTCGAAGAAGCGCTTGAGATCCTCGTGCAGCAGGGTGTGCCGGCGGATCCGGTCGGTGAAGTCGTCGAGCTGGGCCTGAGTGGGCAGCTCGCCGTAGATCAGCAGGTAGCTGACCTCGAGGAAGGTGGAGCGCTCGGCCAGCTGCTCGATCGGGTAGCCGCGGTAGCGCAGGATGCCCGCCTCGCCGTCGATGTAGGTGATCGCGGACTTGGTGGGGGCGGTGTTGGTGAAACCAGGGTCGTAGGTGACGTATCCGGTGCTGGCCAGCAGCTTGCCCAGATCGATCCCGTCGTTACCCTCGGCGGCCTTGGCCACGGTCATGGCGTATTCGCCACCGGGGTAGGACAGTACCGGCTTGGCGTCGTCGTCGACGTTGATGATGTTCTCAGCGGGCACGGAAGGATCCCTCTCTGGCTAGAACCATAGGCATCGGGCGCGGTCGGCGTCCGATGCGCCTGCTTCAACGCTAGTCGCTGGCCGGCGCGGCCGAATCGTGAGGGTCGGTGTTGCTACCTCACGGTCACCCGCGCACGATGTGAACGTCGCGGGCGCGGCGTGGTATCGCGCGGAAGTGCCCGTCACACCGGCAGTTCCGACTGCGCGCGGGGCACGCGATAACGCATGAACGCCGGGAAGACCACCGCCGCGACCAGCATCCCGACCACCACCAGGCCACCGCCCCCGGCGGAGGCGAGCGCGGTACCCAGGGCCGCGGCCGCGAAACCGTGGGCAACATCACCGATGCGCGGGCCGCCCGCGACCACCACGATGAACACCCCCTGCAACCGGCCGCGCATCTCGTCGGTGGCGACCTGTTGCAGCATGGTGCTGCGCAGGGCGGCGGAGAACATGTCGACCGCGCCGCCGAAGGCCAAGCAGCCCAACGCGATCCACAGCCCGAGGGAGCGGCTCAGGTGCGCGCCGGTGAGCCCGACCGCGACGCCGAAGCCGACCATGCCCGCCCCCCACAGCGCGATGCAGACGACGACGGCCAGCCCCTGTCGCCGCACATGACTCAGCCAGCCCGAGCAGATGCCGCCCGCGACCGCGCCCGCCGACAGCGCCGCGAACAGCAGACCCAGCGCGCTGCCGCCGCCGACCGGATCGCCGAAGGTCTCGTGCGCGATCTGCGGGAACAGCGCCCGCGGCATGCCGAACACCATGGCCACGATGTCCACGGCGAAGGACGCGAGCAGGATGCGCTGGGTCGCCAGATACGCGAAACCCTCGACGACGGTACGCAATCCGGCCCGCCGCACCGCGCCCGTCGGCGGGATCGGGGGCAGCCGCCAGACCGCCCACAGCGTGGCCAGCAGGGCGACCGCGTCCAGCAGATACAGCGTCGACAGGCCCGCGACCGGAATGAGCGTGCCCGCCAGCACGGGTCCGGCGATCGCGCCGAACTGGAAGACGGTCGAGTTGAGCGAGTTCGCCGCCGGGAGCAACTCGCCCGGCAGCAGCCGCGGGAAGATGGCGCTGCGGGTGGGCTGGTTCACCGCGAAGAACGCCTGCTGCACCGCGAACAGCCCGAACACCAGCCACACGTTGTCCACCCCGGCCGCCGCCTGCGCCCAGAACGCCAGCGCCGTGGCCCCGGTCCCGAAGCTGGTGATCAGCAACAACTTTCGCCGATCCATCACATCGGCCAGCGCCCCGCCCCACAGCCCGAACACGATCAGCGGCACCAGCCCGAACAGCCCCGCCAGCCCCACATACCCGGAACTGTGGGTGATCTCGAAGATCTGCTGCGGCACCGCCACCACGGACAGCTGCGCCCCGACGACGGTCACGATATTGGTCACCCAGAGCCTGCGAAAGTCGGTGTGGCGTAAGGGGGCGACGTCGGCGAGCAGTTTCACCGAGGTGAGGGTATGGGATGAAGGCCCGGGGCAGGGGGCTGGGAGGGGTGAATCATCCCATGAATATAACCCTTGACGCGGGGGCGGCCCTACGGCTGCAAGCGTTCCAGCTCGGTGCCGTTGGGACCGAGGGTGAGGCGGATGCGGTTGTGGAGGCGGCTGCGGCGGCCCTGCCAGAATTCGACGGTTTCGGGGCGGAGGATGAAGCCGCCCCAGTCGGCGGGGACCGGGATCCGGTCCACGCCGTCGAAGCGGGCGGTGGTGTCGGCGAGCAGGCGGTCGAGGTCGGCGCGGGAGGCTATCGGGCGGGACTGCTGGGAGGCCCAGGCGCCCAGTTGCGAATTGCGCGGGCGGGAGCGCCAATACACGGCGGTAGCCTCGGCGGAAACCCGATCGACCGGGCCGCGCAGATTCACCTGGCGGCCGAGCGCGGGCCACGCGAAGGTGATCGAGGCATAGGGAACGGCCGCCAATTGCGTGCCCTTGGCGGAACCGTAATTCGTGTAAAAAGTCACACCCGCTGTCGAGAGTCCTTTGCAGAGCACCGTGCGCGAGGCCGGGCGCGGCCCGCGTTCGGTGGGTTCGACCGTGGCCAGCACCATCGCGTTCGGCTCGGCGACACCGGCCCGGGTGGCCTGCTCGATCCACGAGCGCAACACCGGTTCCCACCCGTCGACCAGCCACGATTCGTCGAGATCGGGATCGCCGCCGTATTCGGCGCGCATCGCGGCGATATCCATCTCGGCCCGCGTCGCGGGATCGACCTCGGCGGTTTCGACGTCGGTTTCCCATTCGGGTGAGCCAAGTGAATTCTGCTCGTCGCGCATGGCCCAGACGTTACTCCGGAGTAGTCGAGCGACTAAGGTTCTAGGTGATCGGCGTGGCCGCCCGGAGAACGTGCGGCCCGAATTGCAAGGAGAGTCACAACATGACTGCCAGCGCTGCGGCTCCGACCGGGCCTGCCGTACCCCCCGATTTCGTGAGCGGCCTGGAAGGCGTGGTGGCTTTCACCACCGACATCGCCGAACCGGACAAGGACGGTGGCGCGCTGCGCTACCGGGGCGTCGACATCGAGGACCTGGTGGCCAACAAGGTGACCTTCGGTGACGTCTGGGCCCTGCTGGTCGACGGCGAATTCGGCCGCGGCCTCCCGCCCGCCGAACCGTTCCCGCTCCCGGTGCACACCGGCGACGTGCGCGTCGACGTGCAGGCGGGCCTGGCCATGCTCGCCCCGATCTGGGGCTACCAGCCGCTGCTGGACATCGACGACGACACCGCGCGGGACAACCTGGCCCGCGCCTCGGTCATGGCCCTGTCCTATGTGGCCCAGTCCGCGCGCGGCATCTACCAGCCCGCCGTGCCGCAGCAGAAGATCGACGAGTGCGACACCATCACCGAGCGGTTCATGACCCGCTGGAAGGGTGATCCGGACCCGCGTCACATCGAGGCCATCGACGCCTACTGGGTCTCCGCGGCCGAGCACGGCATGAACGCCTCCACCTTCACCGCCCGCGTGATCGCCTCCACCGGCGCCGACGTCGCGGCCTGCCTGTCCGGCGCGATCGGCGCGATGTCGGGTCCGCTGCACGGCGGCGCCCCCGCCCGCGTGCTGCCCATGATCGAGCAGGTCGAACAGACCGGGGACGCACGGGCTCTGGTGAAGGGCATCCTCGATCGCAAGGAGAAGCTGATGGGCTTCGGCCACCGGGTGTACCGGGCCGAGGACCCGCGCGCCCGGGTGCTGCGCGCGACCGCGAAGCGGCTCGGCGCCCCGCGCTACGAGGTCGCCGCCGCGCTGGAGGACGCCGCGCTGGCCGAACTGCGCGAGCGTCGTCCCGATCGCGCCATCGAGACCAATGTCGAGTTCTGGGCCGCGGTGATCCTGGACTTCGCCGAGGTGCCCGCGCACATGATGCCCGCCATGTTCACCTGTGGCCGGACCGCGGGCTGGTGCGCGCACATCCTCGAGCAGAAGCAACTGGGCAAGCTGGTCCGCCCGGCCGCCATCTACACCGGCCCCGAGCCGCGCCCCGCCGCGAGCGTAGGCGGCTGGGAGAGCGTGGCGCGCAAGTGATCTCGGCCGCCGTGGACTAGCGCCCGCCCGTCGCGTACCATCCGGTCGCGTGGTGGACAGGGCGTTGTCTCGGCGCGGACTACTGGCAGCGGGAGCGGCCGCGGCCGCCGGTCTGGTCGCGGGATGTACCGCGGCACAAGGGGATTCGCCGGTCCGGCGCACCACGTCCGCGACGCCGACGGGCGCGGCCCTCGGCCCGGCCGATCCCGTGCAGGCCAAGATTCCGGTGGCGCCCACGGCCCTTCCCGACGATGTCGCCGCCCGCTACGCGGGTCGCCAGCCCAACCAGTGGGGGATGGATCTGCCGGGCATCCTCACCACCGTCCCGGCCGCGGGCAAACAGATGGCGCTCACCTTCGACGCCTGCGGCGGACCGGACAACGACGAGATCAACGATGTGCTGATCAATTTCCTGATCCAGCAACGGATTCCGGCGACGCTGTTTTTGAACAAGCGCTGGATCGACTTCGATCCGGGCCGCGCGGCGCGGCTCGCCGCCAACCCGCTGTTCGAACTCGCCAATCACGGCACCCGGCACTGCCCGCTGTCGGTGAACGGCCATGCCGCCTACGGCATCGCGGGCACACTGTCCGCGCAGCAGGCGGTCGACGAGGTGTGGGGCAACCACGAGACGCTCACCGCTCTGCTCGGCCACCCGCCGCGCTTCTTCCGCGCGGGCACCGCCCACTACGACGAGGTGGCCGTGTCGATCGTGCGCGATCTGGGGGAGCAGCCGGTCGGCTTCAGCGTCAATGCCGATGCGGGCGCGACCTATTCGGCCGCGCAGGTGCAGCAGGCCATGAGTCAGGTCGAGCCCGGTGCGATCAGCATCGCGCACATGCATCGGCCGAACTCCGGCACCGCGCCGGGCATGCTGGTGGCGCTGCCCAAACTGCGCGCGCAGGGCTACGAATTCGTCAAACTTCCCTGACCTGCTGGACCTCCTGCGAGGCGGCCCAGTCCACCGCGACCGACTCGCCGCGATCGATGGTGAAGAACGCGACCTCGAGATGCCGCCCCAGATCGACCAGTTCGATGGCGGTCAGCGGCACCGGCTGGATCACCCGCACCCGCCACGGCCGGGACTCGTCCCACGCGCGCAGCTCCAGATCCAGTCGCAGCACCGGATCGTCCTGGCCGGAGTAGTCCGCGGCGACCGGGGTGGCGGCCAGCACGGTGGCGTCGGCGCGGCGGCCGTCGGCGAGGATCTTCGAAATGCTCACGCGGGTGGCCTCTTCCGGGCTCGGCACGTAGAGCACGAGGCGGTCGCGGTCGCCGGGATCGACGCGACAGCCCACCACGTCGCCGGGCTGCATGGCCGCCAGATCGGCCGCGCTCACCCGCTGCCGCACCCGGGTCTCGTAGGGTGGCTGCCCCTCGACCTGCACGCGCACCCAGAAGCGGTGGCCGGGTTCGGTGCGCCGCGGGCGCACGCCGAGGATCGTCGCGGTCCCGGCCAGACCGCGCAGCAGCAGTTCGCGGCGCGCGGTGGGGGAGAGCGCGCAATGGGTCGACCACCGGCCGAGTAAGCCCGGTCCGCCCGAGGCAACCATGCTCATGGCGCAACGGTAGCTGGCGGATGGCCCGCGCCACGCCGGAAATGGACGTGCAGATGAAAAATCGTTCCGGCGCACAGGGGGTGCCCCACGGTGTGATCAGCGCGGGCGACCTCTAGGCTTGAGCCCATGACCGCTGCGTTCCCGACCATTCCCGCCGATCTGTTGCCCGCCGACGGACGGTTCGGCTGCGGACCGTCCAAGGTCCGGCCCGAGCAGTTGCGCTCCCTCGTCGAGGTGGGCGCGTCCGTGATGGGCACCAGCCATCGGCAGAAGCCCGTCAAGGACGTGGTCGCGCGGGTGCGTTCGGGCCTGCGCGAATTGTTCTCGCTGCCCGACGGTTACGAGGTGGTGCTCGGCAACGGCGGCACCACCGCGTTCTGGGACGCCGCGGCGTTCGGTCTGATCCGGGAGCGTTCGCTGCACCTGACCTACGGCGAGTTCAGTTCGAAGTTCGCCGCGGTGGCCAAGAAGAACCCGTTCATCGGCGACCCCATCGTGGTGTCGAGCGAGCCGGGCACCGCGCCCGAGCCGACCGCCGACCCCGCGGCCGACGTGATCGCCTGGGCGCACAACGAGACCTCCACCGGCGTCGCGGTTCCCGTGCGGCGCCCGGCCGGGTCGGAGAACGCCCTCGTCGCCATCGACGCCACCTCGGGTGCCGGTGGTTTGCCGGTGAACCTCGCCGACGCCGACGTCTACTACTTCGCCCCGCAGAAGTGCTTCGCCGCGGACGGCGGACTGTGGGTCGCGCTGATGAGCCCGAAGGCGCTCGAGCGGGTGAGCGAGATCGCGGACTCGGGTCGCTACACCCCCGAATTCCTGTCGCTGCCCATCGCTTTGGACAACAGCACCAAGGATCAGACCTACAACACCCCCGCGCTGGCCACGCTGTTGCTGTTCGCCGATCAGATCGAATGGCTGAACGGCAACGGCGGTCTGGACTGGGCCGTCAAGCGCACGCTGGACTCGTCCTCGCGGCTGTACTCGTGGGCCGAGTCGAGCGAGTTCGCCACCCCCTTCGTCGCGGATCCGGCGCATCGCTCGCAGGTGGTCGGCACGATCGACTTCGCCGACTCGGTGGACGCCGCGCAGGTCGCGAAGGTGTTGCGCGCCAACGGGATCGTCGACACCGAGCCGTACCGGAAGCTGGGTCGTAACCAGCTGCGCGTGGGCATGTTCCCGGCCATCGATCCCGACGACGTCTCCCAGCTCACCCGCTGCGTCGACTGGGTCGTCGAGCAGATCGCCGGGTAGCCTTCGGGTTCGGGGAAGCAGAACAGATTAGCGCGCGGGAGAGTCCGTCGCCGGATTCTCACGCGCGTGTCTTGCCCCACGAATCCCAGAAGTGCACTACTGTTCCATAAGTGGGCGCGCGATAAGGAGGTAACGGTGCGTGAACTTCGAGTGATCGGATTGACGCCCGATTCCGCGCATATCGTGTGTGCCGATACCGAGACGGGGCAGAAGTACCGGCTGCCCACCGACGAGAAGTTGCGTGCCGCCGCCCGCGGCGACCTTGCCCGATTCGGCCAGATCGAGATCGAAACGGAAGCCACGATGCGTCCTCGCGATATCCAGGCTCGGATCCGGGCCGGTGCCTCGGTGGAACAGGTCACCGAGGAGTCCGGCATGCCCGCGAGCCGGGTCGAGCGGTTCGCCTACCCGGTGCTGCTCGAGCGCGCCCGGGCCGCGGAGCTGGCGCAGAAGGCCCATCCGGTGCGCAAGGACGGCCCGGCCGTGGAGACCCTCATCGATGTCGTGGCCGCCGCGTTCGCCGAGCGCGGGCACAACATCGACATCGCCGAGTGGGACGCCTGGAAGGACGAGAAGAACTACTGGGTGGCCCAATTGCAGTGGCAGGCGGGCCGTTCCGTGATCGCCGCGCACTGGCGCTACCAGCCCGACGCGCACGGCGGTTCGGTTGTCCCGCTGGACGATCCGGCCAACGACCTGATCGATCCCGATTTCGGTCGCGCGCTGCGCGGTCTGGCCACCATCCTGCCCGAGCCCGCCGCGGAACCCGCACCGGTCGAACCGGTTCCGCCGACCCCCGCCCCGCGCGAGGAGGTCGCGGCCACCCCGGCCCGGACCACCGATACCGAACCGGAGTTCTACGAGCAGCGGGCCGCGGTGGGCGGCGCCGCGGTTCCGGTCGCCGCCACGGCGCCCGCGAGCCCGGCCACCAAGTCCACGCCCGCGGCCAAGGCCACCCCGGCGGCCAAGGCCACCCCGGCCAAGACCGCGCCGCCCGCGCCCGCGAATCCGCCCGCGCCCGCGGCGGATTCGACTCCCGCTCCGGAGGCGACGGCCCCGGCCGCCGAACAGCCCGCCCCCGCGGCCCCGGCCGCCACCGCGCAGCAGCCCGCCAAGGCCGCGCCCAAGAAGCCCAAGCGCGGCAAGGCCCCCATGCCGTCCTGGGAGGACGTGCTGCTCGGGGTGCGCAGCTCCGGTCACTGACGGACACTCGAGCGGACACGCCTGTCCGGTATGCGAAGCCTCGCGGTTTCGGGCGTGTTCGAGAGGTAGATTTCTTCCGAGCAGGTCACGGGAAATCGGGTGTGCGCCCGGCCTTGGCCGGACCACCGCCCGAACCAGTACCGGGAGGTGTCGGGAGTGCCGTCTACTGCGTCGTCCGTGTGGTACATCGACGATCCGGATCCCGCCGCGGTGCTGCGGGCCCACCCGGACCCCGATCCCGAGGCCGCGTTCGCCCTCGCCAAACAGCTGCATCCGGATCGTGACGTGGTGCCCGCCGCGTCGGGCACGCTGAAGGTCTGGGCGGGACCGGATCCCGGCTCGGTGTACATCGGGTGCTATCCGGGGGTGACGGTCGTCTGCACCACGCGGGCCCTGCTCGGCCATCCGCGGCTGCTGCCCGAACCGCTGGTGCGGCCGCTCGCCTCCGAGCACACCTATCTGGTGGCCTTCGACATCCCGCGCGGCTGGGGCGCGTTCGCCCATTGGGAGCGCGGCGAATTCCGCCGGGCGTTCAGCTCCACCCGGGTCAACATCCTCCAGGACGACGGCCTGCCGCTGGTGTGGGAACGGCCGTTCTGGGCGGGTGAGCATCCGGTGCCGCTGCGCGCGGGGGAACTGCCCGATCCGCAGATCCTGCCGTTCGATCCGCCCGCCTTCGCCGACGCGGCCAACGAGGAGTGGCTCGGCTTCCGCTATCACGGCGGGACGGGCCCGGAACCGTTGCGGCCCAACGAGATCGAGGTCTGCGGGTTCAGCCTCTACCCGAAGGGCGAGGCGCCGCCACTGCTCGCGCCCGAGGCCGAACCGATCGCGCCCGCGCCCAACGGGAAACGCTGGTTCGGCTGGCTGCGCGGCCGGGACCGGGTGTCCTAGGCCGCGATCGCGGTGATCAGCAGCACCAGCCAGCCCAGCCCCACCCCGGCCGCGAGCCCGGCGACGACCCAGCGCGTCACCGGGGTGGTGCGCCAGCGCCACGCGGTCGGGGCCGCACCGCCCACGGCGATCAGGTTGACCGCGACCGAGAGCGTCCAATGCACCTGTGCCAGCGCGAATCCGAAGGAGTAGACCCCGGCGGCGGTGAGCGCGGCGACGAATACGGCGACGGCCACGCCGGGCGCCCAGGGCGTGGGCTCGGGGGCGGGCTGGTAGGGGGTCACGAGGTGCGCACCCTTTCGTAGAAGGCCATCGCGGCCGCGGTGGCGACGTTCAGCGAATCGGTGCCCGGCGACATCGGGATCCGGGCGCGAATGTCGGTGGCGCGCATGGCCTCCTCGGTCAGGCCGGGTCCCTCGGCGCCGAGCAGCAGCGCCACCCGGTCGCCGGTCAGCGCGCTCGCCAGGTTCGCCGCGGCCGGATTCGGGGTCAGGGCAATGATCCGGAAACCGCGCTCGCGCAGCAACCCGAGCCCGCCGGGCCAGGACGGCAGGCGCGCGAACGGCACCCGCAGCACATGTCCCATCGAGACGCGAACCGCCCTGCGGTACAACGGGTCCGCGCAGCGGTCGCCGAACAGCACCGCGTCCGCGCCGAGTCCGGCCGCGTTGCGGAAGATCGAACCGATGTTCTCGTGATCGTTGACGCCCTCCAGCACGGCGACGGTCCGGGCCCCGTCGAGCACCTCCGCGACGCCGCGCTCCGGCGGCCGGTACGCGGCGGCCAGCACCCCGCGATTGAGATGGAAACCGACCACCTCGGCCATGACCTGCGCCGAGGCCCGGTAGTACGGCACGTCCACGTCGTCGAGATCGGCCGCCAGCTCGGCGAATCGGCGGTCCACGCCGAGCAGCGCGAACGGCCGATAGCGCGAGTCGAGCATGCGCCGCACGACCACCGCGCCCTCCGCGATCACCAGACCCTTGCGGCCCGGCAGGTCCGGGCGGCGATCCGCGGAGTTGAGATCCCGGAAGTCGGCGACCCGGGGATCGGCGGGGTCCTCGATGTCGATCACGTCGGCCACGAGCATCCATATTGCCCGTTCCGACCGTGCGGAGGATCACCCGGGCGGTGCGAGAGGTTTCGCGAGCAACGATATGGTGAACCCTACGTCGGCTTTACCCATCGAACGGAAGAGGACGCATGACCAAGCCGGAAGTCGAGTTCCAGGACGGCCCCGCCCCCACCCAGCTGGTGATCAAGGATCTGGTGGAGGGTGACGGCGCCGAAGCGGTCCCCGGCGGCACCGTGCAGGTTCACTACGTGGGCGTCGAATACGACACCGGCGAGGAGTTCGATTCGTCGTGGAACCGCGGCGAGGCCATCACCTTCCCGCTGCGCGGCCTGATCCAGGGCTGGCAGGACGGCATCCCGGGTATGAAGGTCGGCGGCCGCCGTCAGCTCACCATCCCGCCGGAGCAGGCCTACGGCCCCGCGGGCGCGGGACATCAGCTGTCGGGCAAGACCCTCGTGTTCGTCATCGACCTGCTCGACGTGGTGAACTGATCACTCTCGCACCACATCCACCGGATTGCTCAGATTGGTAGCGATCGCGGTCTGCGCCGAGCCGCTGTGGGCGGGCAGGGCGTCCAACGCCTTTCCCGTCTGCGCGCTCAGATTGGCCACGATCTGCTGGAGCTGGGTCACCCCGCCCGAGAGGGCGGCCAGCGCGCCGGTCAGCTGGCTCGCGCCCTGATCGGCGAGCTGCGGGACCTGCGCGGCCAGCGCGGCGCCCTGGTTCAGTTGCGCGCCCGCGGCGCTCAGCCGGGCGGCGGCGTCGCGCAGCAGGGTGCCCACCGGGGTACCGGGATCGGTGCCGCTGCCGGTGAGCTGGGCGAATCCGGCGAGCTGGGTTCCGGCCTGGCTCGAAACACCGTGCAGCGCATCGAGTTTCGCGATGGCGTCGGCCAGCCGCGGATCGCTCGCGAACGGTAGCGCGCGCAGCAGCGGCAGCACCTGGTCGAGTCCGGTGGTCACGGTGTTCGCGGTCGCGTCGATCTGCCCGAGCGTCAGTCCCGTGGCGTCGAGGGTCGCGGCGAGGCTGTTCGCCTGGGCCGTGGCCGCGGTGAGGGCGTCGTTCAATTGCCCGATGCCCGAGGTCAATTGGCTCGCACCGGATTTCGCGGTGTCGAGGAATCCGAGCATCTGCTGCGCCCCGCCGCCGAATTGGGCGGACGCGTCGGCGGCGAGGTTCACCCCGGCGCCCAGCAACTGCGTCGTGAAGGCGGCCTGCTGCATCGAACCGCGCGCCGAGGACATGGCGGCCAGCGCGCCGTCCACGCCCGCCGCGCCGATGCGCTGGGTGACCTGGTTCACCGCGTCGTTCACCAGATTCGGATCGGCGTCGCGATTCGTCGCGACGGTGAGCCGCGCCCGATGCGGTTGCGCGGTCGCGAGCGAGTCGACCGAGGACGACAGGTCGGCGGGCAGCGTGACGACCGCGGCGTAGCGATCGGTGCTCGCGTCCGCCGCCCGCACGGCGTGCCACTCGTGGGTTCCATTGCCCTGCAACGCCTGCACGACCCGCGCCCCGGTGGGACCGGTGTCGTCGTTCACCAGCGCGAGAGCGGTCGGCGCGGCGGCGGGCCGCAGCCACCACACCAGGCCGCCCGCGAGCGCGCCGACGGCCACGACGGCGGTCACGAAAAGGATCCAGCGAGCGCGTTTTCCGATCACGGCCCGACTCTAGGACCCGGACCTGCGCTACGGGTGGCGGCCGTCTGAGGGTTCGGTAAGGGTCGGCGGCCGATCCGGCAGCGCCAGGACCAGGCGCACCCCGCCCAGCGTGCCGTCGTCGAACCAGGCTCGCCCGCCGTGCAATTGGGCCTGCTGGGCCACCAGCGCCAGCCCCAGCCCGGATCCGCCCTTGCCCGCGCGGCTGCCGCGGAAGAACCGGTCGAACACCGCCGCGCGTTCCTCGGGCGGGATGCCGTCGCCGTTGTCGTCGACCGAGATCACGACGAATCCGTCCGGCCGCCGGTGCGCCGACACCAGCGCCCGCGTCGCCCGCCCGTGCCGCGCCGAATTCGCCAGCGCGTTGTCCAGGGCCAGCCGCAGCCCCGCGGGCAGGCCGCGGGTGATCAACTCCGGATCGGTGTCGATGCTCACCTTCAGCTCGGGGAAGTGCCGCATGGCGTCGTGCGCGGCCTTGTCGAGGAGATCGGCGACATCGGTGTCGACGTGATCGCGCTCGTCGACGAGTTCGCCGGCCGCCAACCGCTCCAGCGCCGACAGCGTCGCCTCCACCCGGCCCTGACCGCGATGCAGGTCGGCGAGGATCTCCGCGCGCTGGGCCTCGTCGAGATCCAGTGTGCGCAGCACCTCGAGGTCGGTGCGCATGGCGGTCAGCGGGGTGCGCAGCTCGTGGGCGGAGACGGCCGCGAAATCGCGGGCGGTCTCGAGCGCGGCCGCGGTCGCCGCCTGTGCCCGATGCACGCGGTAGAGCAGCGAATTGATCGCCTCCGCAAGCTGTTCCGCCTCCCGCACCCCGGTCACGTCCACCGGCGCCTCGGGTTCGCCGGTGCCGCTGCGCGCGCCGACCTGCCGGGTCAGCTCCGCGATCGGCCGCACCGCGCGCCCGCCGAACACCCAGCCCAGCCCGGCCGCCGCCGCCACCGCGAGCCCGGCCGCGCCCAGCACCCAGCGCCGCTGATCGGCCGTGGTCCGATACGCCTCGGTGAGCGGAATGCCCAGGGAGACAACGTGTCCCGCGGGCTGATTCGCCGCGGTGGTCAGCACCCGCCACGGCGTCCCGTCGATGGTGAGGGTGTGCGACCCCGGGGTCAGCTCGGGCAGCCGCATACTCGTGGTCGCCAGCACCGCCCCGTCGGCGCGGACGGTGACCGCGATGTCCTGATTCGGCCCCACGAACGACAGCAGCCCGACCGCGAGCACCGGTTGCAGCAGAACCACCCGTGAGGCCAGGGTCAGTTCCTGATCGGCGTGCGCGATGTTGTTGCGCTCGAGCGCCTGCACCGAGACCCAGCTCAGCACGGCGGTGATGATGAACGCGCCCAGCGCGGCCGCCGCCGCCACCCGGGTGCGCAGCGAGTACGAATGACCGCGGCGGCGGAGAAACCTTGTCCGCCAGGTCATTTCGGGGTCCGAAGCACGAAGCCCACGCCCCGGATGGTGTGCAGCAGCCGCGGCGTGCCGTCGCTCTCCAGCTTGCGGCGCAGATAGCCGACGAACACGTCGACCACATTGGTGTCGGCGGCGAAGTCGTAGCCCCACACCAGTTCCAGCAGCCGCTCCCGGCTCAGCACCACGCCCGCGTTGCGCGCCAGCGTGGACAGCAGCTCGAATTCCCGCTTGGTGAGCTCGATCTCGCGGCCGTGCAGCAGCGCGCGGTATCCCGCCTCGTCGACCTCGAGCGGACCGACGGTGATCGAGTCGGTCGGCTCGGGGGAGGCCGCGGCCGGATCGGCGCGGCGGCGCAGCAGCGCCTTGATCCGGGCCACCAGCTCCGCCAGCACGAACGGTTTGACCAGATAGTCGTCGGCCCCCGACTCCAGGCCCGCGATGCGGTCGTCGACCGAACTGCGCGCGGACAGCACGCAGATCGGCACCTCGTTGCCCATGGCCCGCAGCGCGGTGACCACGCCCGCGCCGTCGAGGACCGGCATGTTCATATCGAGCACGATGGCGTCAGGGGACTGCTCACCCACACAGCGGAGCGCGGCCGCGCCGTCGCGGGCGATCAACACCCGGAAACCGGACAGGCGCAGGCCGCGCTCCACCGAGGCCAGCAGGTCCTCGTCGTCGTCGACCAGCAGGACCGTCGGAGTCTCACGCTCGCTCGTCACGGGTCCATTGTGGTCATAGCGAGCTGGATCAGTAGTTGGCGCAGGTGTCGGCGAGCCGCTGGATCAACTGCTGGGCCTGCGCTGCCCGCGGATCGTTCTGGGCCTGCTGGACCTGGTCGGGATGCTCGGCCAGGTACTGCTCGGCCTGCGCCCGGCGCTGGTCGATGGGCTGGTCGAAGGCCGCCTTCAGCTGGGCCTTGGCGTTCGGGTTGGCATCCAGTGCCGACGCCAGCTGCGGCGCCTGATCGTGCAGGGCGGCGTCGACCTGGGCGAAGGAGCAGGTCGAGTTCAGCAGCGGGGCGAGCTGATCCATCGGGGCGGCCGAGGCGGCGCCGGGCAGCAGCACGGCGACGCCGGTGAGAGCCCCGGCGGCCAGGGTGGTGAGGGCGAATCGGGTACGCGCAATCATCGGGTACAGCCTTTCGATCGGTTGTCTCCCGCCGCGACGGAGCGGGCTCGGGCGGGACCCGGTCCCGCGTCCGCCGCGCTACGGGCGATTCGACGTTAGGCTCCCCGTCTGATCGGGTTGTGAACCAATCGTGAGAAAAGTGTGAGGGCCGTCACTTGGTCTTGCAGTCCTCGGCCACCTTCTCGAACACCCCGCGCAACTCGGCCAGCCGAGGGTCGTTGGCGACCCTGGCCGCCTCCGGATCGGACTGGATGCGCTGTTCGACCTCCGCGCGATGCGCCGCGATCTTCTCCTGCCGCTGGTCCAGCGGGGTGTCGAGGATGGCCTTCAACTCCTCGCGCTTGCCGGGTGTCTTGTCCAGTTCCTCGGCGAGCATCGAGGCCACCGGATCGTCGTGCATGGCCCGGTCGACCTGATCGAAGGAGCAGCTCGAGGTCAGCACCGGTTCCATGATGTCCAGCGAGTCGGCCGCGGCGGTGCCCGCGAGCAGGGTGGTGGCGGCGGCGAATCCGCCGAGGGTGAGAGCCGTCCGAGTGAATCGAGCACGCGACGAGATCATGAATGGTCCCTTTCGTCCGAAACGTCTGCGGAACTACCTCTTTCGTCGCGCAGACCCTACGACCGCGGGGGACCGAGCCGGGGAAGCGACACCGGCGCGGACGCTAAGAAATCCATGAGGGTGTGATCAGGGCGCGACGGTCTCGCCGTCGGGCGCGCTGTCGTTGTCGGTCACCTCGCCGGCCGGATCGGCCGCGTCGGCGCGGGCCGCGAGGATCTGATCCTCGAGGGCCACCAGCACGGCGGGGTTCTCGATGGTCGCGGGCATCTCCCAGGTCTCCCCGGAGGCGATCTGACGCATGGTGCGGCGCAGGATCTTTCCCGAACGCGTCTTGGGCAGCGCCTGGACGATCACCACGTCGTGCAGGGTCGCGATCGCCCCGATCTGCTCTCGGACCCGCGCGACCAGTTCCTCCCGCAGCCGCTCGTACGCCACGTCGGCGTCGCTCTTGAGCACCACGTACGCGATCGGCCGCTGCCCCTTGAGCTCGTCGGAGACGCCGATGACCGCGCATTCGGCGACCGCGGGATGCCCGGCGACCGCGGCCTCGATACCGCCCGCCGACAGCCGGTGCCCGGCCATGTTGATCACGTCGTCGCTGCGGCCCAGGACGTAGAGATAGCCGTCCTCGTCGAAGTAGCCGGAGTCGCCGGTCAGATAGTGGCCCGGGAACGCCGACAGATACGAGCGGGTGAACCGTTCGTCGTCGCCCCACAACCCGGTCAGCGTGCCCGGCGGCAGCGGCAGGCCGATCACGATATTGCCCTCGGTGCCGGTGGGCACCGCGTCGCCCTCGTAGTCCAGCACCCGCAGCCGATAGCCCGGCACCGGTACCGACGCCGAACCCGGTTTGATCGGAAGTTCTTGCAGCCCAAGGGGATCCGCGCAGATCGGCCACCCGGTCTCGGTCTGCCACCAGTGATCGACGACCGGGCAGTCGGGTCGATCGGCCAGCAGCGTGTCGCGGGCCCACTCGTAGGTGGCCGGATCGAGCCGCTCCCCGGCGCAGAACAGCGCGCGCAGCGTGGACAGATCGTGGCGGTGCGCGGCCGCGGCGTCCGGATCGGCCCGGCGAATGGCCCGCAGCGCGGTCGGCGCGGTGAACATCACATGCACCCCGTGCCGTTCCACCAGCCGCCAGAACGCGCTCGCGTCCGGGGTACCGACCGGTTTGCCCTCGTAGAGCACGGTCGTCGCGCCCACCAGCAGCGGGGCGTAGACGATGTAGGAGTGTCCGACCACCCAGCCGATATCGGAGGTGGTCAACATGATCCGGCCGGGGCCGACGTCGTAGATGTTGCGCATGGACCAGGCCAGCGCGACCGCGTGCCCGCCGTTGTCGCGCACCACGCCCTTGGGCTTCCCCGTGGTGCCCGAGGTGTAGAGGATGTAGAGCGGATCGGTCGCCGCCAGCGGGACCGGATCGGCGGGCTCGGCGTCGCGGATCATGTCCGACCAGTCCAGCCATTGCGCCGCAACGGTTTCCGTGTGCCCCGGTAGGTGCTCGGTGGACAGGCTGAACCGGATGACGTCGAAACCCGGCCGCTGCTTGACCACCACGTGCCGCGGCGCGGCGATCCGCGCGAGATCCAGCGCCTGCAACACGATCGGCGGGTACTCGACGCGCTTGTTGGGCTCCAGCCCGCCCGAGGCGGTCACGATCAGCACGGGCTGCGCGTCATCGATGCGCGCGGCCAGCTCGTGCGCGGCGAACCCGCCGAACACCACCGAGTGCACCGCCCCGATCCGGGCGCAGGCCAGCATGGCGACGACCGCCTCGGGGATCATCGGCATGTAGATGACGACCCGGTCCCCGGTCCGCACCCCGAGCCGCAGCATCGCGCCCGCGAAAGTGGCCACCTCGTCGAGCAATTCGGCGTATGTGTAGACGCGTGTGGCGCCCGTCATAGCGGAGTCATATATTAGGGCCGGTTGGTCGGCGCGGCCGCCGGTCGGTCCGAGGGAGTCGGCTCCTGTCGAGTCCTCTTCCGATGTGAGATCGCGCACATGACGGTCGAGAGCGTTGTAGGAGGTGTTCAGGCGAGCGTCCGGAAACCAGCGGGCCGTCGGACGGGCGGTGCTGTCCAGGATCGTTTCGGGCGGGACATCCCAGGTGATGGAGTCAGCGGCGGAACGCCAGAAGTCGGAGGGATCGACCAGGCTCGTCTGGTAGGTAGGCCGGTACTCCTGCTTCGCCTTCAACCGTGTGACTCCCTGCCTCGCATCGATGCCCGCCTCGATAGATCAGCCTGATTGTGGCAGACTTCACGCGACGTCCGGGCGGACGCCGCGACCTTCGATTTTGCCTGAAACCGGCAGGTCACCGGCCGGTAGTTGCCCAGAGGTCACACAAGAAGTTATTGATCCGTTAGAATCGCATGTCACATATTTCGGCCGTCATGGACGCAATTTCTCGGCCAGCCGCAGTTCTCGGCCCGCACTGCCTGCCGAGCCGCGCGTGCGATCGCGGAGGCTCGCTGATGGCGCGTGGCTGGGGCCAGTTTGGAAAGTGAGTGGGAGATGCGTGACGCCGCTAGGTCCGGCAACAAGCGTTGGGCGCTTAGCAACTGGGACCTGCGCTGGAAGGTTACGGCGGTCCTGGCCGTGCCCCTCCTCGTCGCGGTGGTGCTCGGAGCATCCAGGATTGCGGCACAGTTCGGGGACTCGAGCGAGCTCTCCGACGCCGTCAAGCACGTCCAGGCGATTCCGGCCGTCACCGGCCTGAGTGCTCAGCAGGGTGTCGTCGCGGTCGAGCAGATGATCATGCTCAGCCCCACCCAGTCCCTGGTGCAGGACGCGGACCTGACCGCGCTGGACGGCGCGATCGCCGCGGCCGAGAAGGCCGCCCCGCGCCTGGACGGCGTGGCCGGTGGTCGCACCGCGCTCGATCAGATGATCGCGGGCTCCAAGGCGATCCGGCAGCAGGGCACGATGCCCTCGAAGTCGATCCAGGACGCCATCAACCAGGAAGAGGCGATCCGCCAGAACAGCGTCCGCACCGCGGAGGCGATCACCTCCACCATCTCCGACCCGAAGGTCGAGGAGTCCAAGCTCCGCCTGATCGACGCGCTGAACACCCGCGCGGTGATGGTCCAGGAGAGCGCGGCGCTGGCCGAGGCGCTGCGCAATCCCGCGGGCGTCAAGGACGCCGTACAGAACGCGCTGATCGCGGGCAACACCGAACGGCAGATGCTCGGCATCATGGCCCACCGGTACCCGGACAACGATCCGATCATCACGGATCTGAACCAGCTGGTGAACAACCGCATCCAGCTGCTGTCCAGCCCGCAGGTGGCGACCGGGCAGATCCCGTTGCAGGATCTGCGGCAGTCCTCGGTGGACAGCCTGGACCAATATCAGAAGATCGTCGACAAATCCAGCGCCGACGTCATGACGCGTGTCAACGCGCTGGCCGACGACGCCCGCTTCGGCGCCATCCGCTACGCGGTGATCGTCGTGCTCACCATCCTCGCGGCCCTCGTGCTCGCGGTGATCATGGCCCGGTCGATGATCGTGCCGCTGCGCAAGCTGCGCCTGGCCGCGCTGCGCGTCGCCGAGCACGACCTCGGCCACGAGGTGGCCCGCCTGCGTGACGGCGCGAGCCCGGAGGACGTGCCGCTGGAACCGATGCCGGTGCACACCGACGAGGAGATCGGCCAGCTGGCCCGCGCGGTCGACGACATCCACGGGCAGGCGCTGCGCCTGGCCGCCGATCAGGCCGCCATGCGTACCCAGGTCAACGACATGTTCGAGACCCTGGCCCGGCGCTCGAAATCCCTTGTCGACCATCAGCTCTCGCTCATCGAGGCGATGGAGTACGACGAGAAGGACCCGCGCCTGCTGGAGAACCTGTTCCGGCTGGACCACCTCGCGGCCCGCATGCGCCGCAACGGCGACAACCTGCTGATCCTCGCCGGTACCCGGCAGCGCCGGACCAAGTCCGCGCCGGTCGAGATCGCCGACGTGCTGCGCGCGGCCATCTCCGAGGTCGAGGACTACGAGCGCGTCAAGCTGGGCGCGACCCCGCGCGGCGCGATCACCGAACCGGCCGCCTCCGATATGGCGCACCTGTTCGCCGAGCTGCTCGACAACGCGCTGCGCGCCTCGCCGCCGGAGACCGACGTCAAGTTCACCTTCGCCCAGGCCGACGACCAGGGGCTGCTGATCGAGGTCGCCGACCGCGGCATCGGTATGCCCCCGGCCGAGATGGAGGTCATCAACCGCCGCCTGGCGTCCACCGCCGAGGTCGGTCCGGACACCGCGCGCCACATGGGTCTGTTCGTGGTCGGCCGGTTGGCCGAGCGGCACGGGCTGTCGGTGCGGCTGCGGTCGACCTTCGACACCGCGCGCGATCCCGGCGTGACCGTGACCGTGCACGTGCCCGGTTCGCTCATCGTGGCCCCGGGCGGCAGCGCGCTGACCGTTCCGCCGCAGCAGCAACAGCAGCCGACCCGGCAGGCGCCGGGACCGCAGGGTCCGCAGGGCCAGCAGCCGCAGCAGCGGCCGAGCGCGGCGGCCGCCATGCAGATGCGCGCGGTCACCCGCACGCCGAGCGGCAATGTCATGGTGACCGTGGATCCCGGTGTGAGCGGGCCGATTCCGGCCGGTGAGCGCGGGGAACGTCCGGGTGCGCCCGCGCCCGGCGGCGCACCGGCGGCCCCCGCCGCCGCGGGTGGCCTGCCGCAGCGGCAGCCGGGTTCGGCCGCGGCGGGCGGACTGCCCCAGCGCCAGCCCGGCGCGAACGGACCGACCGTGCGGCACGGTCTCGCCGACGCCCGCCCGGGCGACCCCGACAAGGGCGGCCTGCCGCAGCGTCAGCCCGGCGCGAACGGTCTTCCGCCGCGGGAGCCGAGCGCCGGTGGTCCGCCCCCGCGTGGCGGTTCCGGTCTCCCGCAACGCGACCCGGGTGCGGCCGGACCGGCCGGTGGCCCGCCGCCGCGGGAGCCGGGCGCGGGCGGCCTGCCCCAGCGGCAACCGGGCGCCAACGGTCTTCCGCCGCGCGGCCTCGGCAACAGCGGCCTGCCGCAACGCGAACCCGGCGCGGCCGGACCCGACGCCACCCCCGGCCTGCCGCAGCGCGGCGGCTCCGAAACCGGCCTGCCCCAACGCGTTTCGGGTGAGACGGGCATCCCGCCCCGCGACTCGGGCGCGATCAGCCTGCCGCAGCGCGGCGCCACCGGATCGGGCCTGCCACAGCGCGGTGCCCCCGAATCCGGGTTGCCGCCCCGGGACTCCGGATCGATCAGCCTGCCCCCACGCGGGACGACGGAGTCGGGTCTGCCCCAGCGCGGGACGACGGAATCGGGTTTGCCCCAGCGCGGGACGACCGAATCGGGTCTACCGCAACGCGGGACGACGGACTCGGGTCTGCCGCAGCGGGGTTCGACCGAGTCGGGCCTCCCGCAACGCGGCGCCTCCGAAACGGGCCTGCCGCAACGTGGCTCGGGCTTGCCGCAGCGTGGCGCCCCGGAAACCGGTCTGCCCCAGCGTGGTTCGGGCCTGCCGCAGCGTGGTTCCACCGAATCGGGCCTCCCGCAGCGAAGCACATCGGAATCCGGTCTCCCGCAGCGTGGTTCGACCGAATCCGGACTGCCGCAACGTGGCACATCCGAAACGGGCCTGCCCCAGCGTGGTTCGGGCCTCCCGCAGCGCGGCTCGACCGAATCGGGCCTCCCGCAACGCGGTTCCACCGAATCGGGCCTGCCGCGCCGCGGCCTGACCGACTCCGGCCTACCCCAGCGCGGCACGTCCGACACCGGCCTACCCCAGCGCGACACCTCGGCCACCGGCCTACCGCAGCGGAACACGTCCGATACGGGCCTCCCGCAGCGCGACAGTTCGATCCCCGGTCTACCGCAGCGGGGCACGTCCGATACCGGCCTACCGCAGCGGGCGGCCGGGGCGACCGGGCTGCCGCAGCGTGAGGCGGGCAAAACCGGTCTGCCGCAACGGGAACCCGGCGCGAACGGCCTCCCGCAGCGGAGCGCCAACGGTCTGCCGCAGCGGGACTCCGGCGATTCCGCGCCCCGGCATTCCGCCGCGGGCGGGTTGCCGCAGCGTCAGCCGGGCGCAGGGTTGCCGCCGCGCCCCGCGCCCACCCCGGGCCTGAGCCTGCCGAAGGCAGAGCGTCCGGCGCCGGAGCGGCCCGCCGCCGACGCCGGTGACGGTGGACGCGAACGCGGCCGCCACAGCTTCCGGTCCAACCCGGAGAAGACGGCCGCGTTCTTCCAGACCCGCTTGCAGCCCACGGTCGAGTCGAGCGCCTCGGCCGACAGCCCGATCTTCGCGGAGATGATGTCGGCCTGGCTGTCCGATCCGAATCCGGACCGGTCCCAGGTGGCCGCCTCCTTCGAATCACCGGGTGACGAGGGCTGGCAGGCCGCCCGGCGCGCGGTGGAGGCGCAACCGGAGAAGCGGACGGCCGCCGGGCTGCCGCAGCGTGATCCCGGCAATCGGCTCGTTCCCGGTGGCGTCACCGGAACCGCCGACCGTGCGCCGCGTCGTGACCCAGAATCCATCAGGTCAAGTCTGAGTCGTCACCAGCAGGGCGTCCGGGATGGCCGCGCAATGAGAGCAATGAACCTAACCGGAGATAAAGGAGACCGATGAACCCCGATCTAGGTGGTACGAACCGTCAGCTGGATTGGCTGGTTTCGAACTTCGCCAACGAGGTTCCGGGCGTCGCTCATGCCGTGCTGGTTTCGGCGGACGGTCTGTTGATGGCCGCGAGCGCTCAGTTGCCCGTGGACCGCGCCGAACAGCTGTCGGCTGTGACCGCGGGACTGGCCAGCCTCTCGGTGGGCGTGTCGAACCTGTTCGAAGGCGGCACGGTATTGCAGTCGGTGGTCGAGATGGAACACGGCTACCTATTGCTGATGGCGGTCGGCGACGGTTCCTACCTCGCGGTCCTCACCAATACGTCCTGCGACATCGGGCAGGTGGGATACGAGATGGCGTTGTTGGTCGAGCGGGTTGGCCAGACAGTACAGGCCACGCCTCGCGTCACGATGGGTTCCTGATGGTGGGATGGAAATAGACAACCAGCGCGTGGGGAGCGAGCCAAGCCTCGTCCGCCCGTATTCCTTGACCTCCGGTCGCACGCGGCCGAAGGTGGATCTGGCGTTGGAGGCGCTCGTCGCATCGCATCCGGTCGCCCTCGAGCGGCAGTTCGAACTCACCAACATCGAGACGTCAATCGTGGAGTTGTGCAGAGAATCGCCGTCTGTCGCCGAAGTGGCTGCCCGGCTGGGCATTCCGATCGGGGTGGCGCGAGTGCTCGTGGCCGACCTCATCGAGGCCGGCCACGTACGAGTTTCGGCGACTTTGAAAGACGATTCGAGCGACGATGAACGTCGCGAGCTGATCGAAAGGGTTCTCAGTGGACTCCGGCGTATTTGATTCGACGGCCCAGGTCGATACCCGTACCAGCAAGCCAACGTCGGCCAAGATCGTGGTCGCCGGTGGCTTCGGCGTCGGCAAGACGACGCTGGTCGGTGCCGTCTCGGAGATCGTTCCGCTACGCACCGAGGCGTTGGTGACCAATGCCAGCGTCGGCGTCGACAGTCTGGCGGCCGTGCCGACGAAGGCCACCACCACGGTGGCCATGGACTTCGGCAGGATCAGCCTCGCCGACGACCTCGTGCTGTACCTGTTCGGCACGCCCGGCCAGTACCGCTTCTGGTTCATGTGGGACGACCTCATCCGCGGCGCCATCGGCGCCGTGGTGCTGGTCGACACCCGACGACTGGAGGACAGCTTCGCCGCGGTCGACTACTTCGAGGCGCGCAGCCTCCCGTTCCTGGTGGCCATCAACGAGTTCGACGATGCGCCCCGGTACCCGATCGAGGACATCCGTCAGGCCCTCGCGGTCCCGGCCGACGTCCCGATCCTGTCGATCGACGCCCGGCGGCGGGAGCCGGTGAAGCAGGCGCTGGTCTCGGTCACCGAGTACGCGTTGCGCAAGGTCGTGCAGGGCTACTGAACCGGCCCGGCACCGCGGCGGGGATTCCGGAGCTGCGGTGTGGGCCGGTTAGGCTTCGCGCGTGACGATCTCGGCGCGTGAGTTGCTGGACGGACTGCTCGACCCCGGCTCGTTCGAGAGTTGGGACCGTCCGCCGCTCGCGGTGTCGGCCTCGGCCGAGTACGACGCCGAACTGCGCGCCGCCGAGCGCCGGGCGGGCACCGACGAGTCGGTGCTGACGGGCGCGGGGACCCTGCGTGGGCGGCGGGTGGCCGTGATCGCCTGTGAATTCGGCTTTCTCGCCGGTTCCATCGGGGTCGCGGCGGCCGAACGGGTCGTCGCCGCGGTGGAGCGGGCCACCGAGTTGGGCCTGCCGCTGTTGGCGTCACCGGCCTCGGGCGGCACCCGGATGCAGGAGGGTACGGTCGCCTTCGTGCAGATGGTCAAGGTGGCGGGCGCGGTCGCCGCGCACAAGGCCGCCGGACATCCCTATCTGGTGTATCTGCGTCATCCGACGATGGGCGGCGTCTTCGCGTCGTGGGGATCGTTGGGGCACATCACCTTCGCCGAACCGGGCGCGCTGATCGGCTTCCTCGGGCCGCGCGTGTACCGGGCGCTGTACGGCCGCCCGTTCCCGGACGGGGTGCAGACCGCCGAAAACCTGTATCGCAGTGGGGTGATCGACGGCGTGGTCCCGATTCCGGTGTTCCGGCGGATCGTGCACCGGGTGCTGAATGTGGTGAACGGCGTTGAGGGTCAATCGATTTCGCCAGCGCCCGCCGAAAGCTATGTACCGCAACCGATTACGGATTCCGAGGACGCCACCTGGCATGCGGTGCTGGCCTCCCGCCGCCCGGACCGCCCCGGTATCCGCGCCCTGCTGCGCCGCGCGACGGACCGGGTTCCGTTGAGCGGCACCGGACAAGGCGAATCCGATCGCACGGTGGTGCACGCCCTGGCCCGGTTCCGGGGCCGGCCCTGCGTGGTCTTCGGGCACGACCGCTCCGGCCAGACCGGCGAGAACACCATGGGCCCCGCCGCCCTGCGCGAGGCCCGCCGCAGCATGCACCTCGCCGCCGAACTGCGCCTCCCGCTCGTCCTGATCATCGACACCGCGGGCGCGGCCCTGTCCCGCGAGGCCGAGGAACGCGGCCTCGCCCCCGAGATCGCCCGCTGCCTGGCCGACCTGGTCACCCTCGACACCCCCACCGTCTCGGTCCTGCTCGGCCAGGGCAGCGGCGGCGGCGCCCTGGCCCTGCTCCCCGCCGACCGCGTCCTCGCCGCCGCCAACGCCTGGCTGGCTCCCCTTCCCCCGGAGGGCGCCAGCGCCATCGTCCACCGCGACACCACCCACGCCCCTGCCCTCGCCGCCGCCCAACGCATCGCCGCCCCCGCCCTCCACGCCGACGGCATAGTCGACCGCATCATCCCCGAAACCCCCGACGCCGCAACCGAACCCACCGCCTTCGCCCACCGCACCATCACCGCCATAGCCGAGGAACTGGCCCTCCTCACCGCCACCCCCACACCCCGGCTACGCGCCCTCCGCCAGTCCCGCTACCGCCGCCTCGGTGTCCCGACCGAGCGCTGAAATCGGGTCGAACACACGAACCGGGCTGTTTGACCAGGGGCCGAACCGCTTCTACCGTCGGAACGTGACCTTCAAAAACGAGAGCACCCCCGTACCCTCGGTCGTTCTGAACGACGGCACCGTGATTCCCAAGCTCGGCTTCGGGGTCTTCCAGGTGCCACCGGACGAGGCGGTCGCCGCGGTGAGCACGGCGCTCGAGGTCGGCTACCGCAGTATCGACACCGCGGCGATCTACGGGAACGAGGCCGAGGTGGGGCGGGCGATCGCGGCGTCGGGGCTGGCCCGCGACGAGGTCTACGTCACCACCAAGCTCTGGAACGGTGAGCAGGGCTACGACTCCACCCTGCGGGCGTTCGACGAGAGCATGGCGAAACTCGGCCTGGATTATCTGGATCTGTACCTGATCCACTGGCCGGTGCCGCGCCTGGACCGCTACGTCGACACCTTCCGGGCCTTCCAGGCGCTGAAGTCGCAGGGCCGCATCGGCTCGATCGGCGTGTCCAACTTCAATCGCGACCACCTCGAGCGTCTCATCGACGAGACCGGCGAGACCCCGGCCGTCAACCAGATCGAGCTGCACCCGACCTTCGCGCAGGCCGAACTGCGCGCCTTCCACGCCGAGCACGGCATCGCGACCGAGGCGTGGAGTCCGCTCGGCCAGGGCGCGGAGCTGAAGGATCGGACCGTCACCGAGATCGCGCAGGAGACCGGGCGGACCCCCGCCCAGGTGGTCATCCGCTGGCACCTCCAGCTCGGCAATGTGGTCATCCCGAAGTCGGTGACGCCCAGCCGGATTCGGGAGAACTTCGACGTGTTCTCCTTCGAACTCACCCCGGAGCAGATGGAGCGCATCGCGAAACTGGACTCCGGCAACCGGATCGGCGGCGACCCCGAGACCCTCACCCTCGGCGTCGATCTGGACTGATCCCTACGAACGGACCGACAGACCCAGTTCCGCCGTCAGCTCGACCGCGGCGGCGCGACCCGCGCGGTTCGCGCCGATGGTGCTGGCCGACGGCCCGTAGCCGAGCAGATGGATGCGCGGATCCGCCGCGACCCGGGTGGCCAGGCGGCCGTCCATGGCGATGCCCCCGCCCGGCCCGCGCAGCCGCAGCGGCGCGAGATGATCGAGCGCGCTGCGAAATCCGGTGGCCCACAGGATGACCTGGGCCGGTCGGAACGTCCCGTCGGCCCAGCGCACCCCGTCGGGTTCGATGCGCGCGAACATCGGATGCCAGTCCAGCGCGCCGCGGGCGCGGGCCGCGCGCACGCGATCGTCGACGGGCAGTCCGGTCACCGACACCACCGACCGCGGCGGCAGCCCGCGCCGCACCCGATCCTCCACCATCGCCACCGCGCGTCGGCCCGCCTCCGGCGTGAAAGGCCCGTCGCGCCACCGGGGTTCGGTGCGCGACACCCATGTGGTGGTCGTGACCCGGGAGATCTCGTCGAGCAGCTGCACCGCCGAGATGCCCGCGCCGACCACCACCACATGCTTGCCCGCGAATTCGGCGGCGTCGCGATAGTCGTGCGCGTGCAACTGCCTGCCCGCGAAACTCCGCGCGCCCGGGTAATACGGAATGTAGGGCCGATCCCACGTCCCCGTCGCGTTCACCAGCCCCCGCACCCGCAACGTCGGGCCCGCCGCCCCGTCCGGCCCGACCGTCTCCGCGTGCAGGAAGCCGTCCGCCTCCGCGGCCGCGCAGGTCGAGGTCGTCGCCCGATCGCACACCACCCGCACCGACAACGGCCGCCGCACCCGCAACTCGAACCGCTTCTCGTACAGCTCGAAGTAGTGCGGCACGGCCGTCGCCGCGGGCACGTCCGCCGACCCCTCCGGCAACGTCTCGGCGAATGCCATACCGGGCAGATCGTGCACCCCGTTGACCGTGCCGATAGTCAGTGACGGCCATCGGAACTGCCACGCCCCGCCCGGTCCCGGCGCGTGATCGACGATGAGAAAGTCCGTCGCGGGCCGCAATCCGAGCCGCCGAAGGTGGTACCCCGCCGACAATCCGGCCTGTCCGGCGCCGATCACGAGGATCGCGAAATCGGAGGGGGTCACCGACGTCACGCTACGCCGGGTGCGTCGGGTGCCGGGGAGCGACCTCGGGCCGAATACAGTGAAAGGACCGACACGCATTACTGGGGAGGCCAGATGCTGGGAGTGAGCCGCGACGGCGACGTGGTCACCATCGAATTGCAGCGCCCCGAGCGCCGCAACGCGCTCAACGCCGAATTGGTGACGCGGCTGCGCGACGCGGTGCCCGAGGCCGCCGAGACCGCGCGGGTGATCGTCCTCACCGGCCAGGGCCCGATCTTCAGCGCGGGCGCGGATCTGAGCGGGGTGTACTCGCAGGACTTCCTCGACACGCTGGTCGACATGTTGCACACCATCGAATCCGTCCCGGTCCCGGTGATCGCCGCGATCAACGGCGGCGCGCTCGGCGCGGGCGTGCAGCTGGCGCTGGCGTGCGATCTGCGGGTGATGACCTCCGACTCCTATCTCGCGATCCCGGCCGCGAAACTCGGCCTCACCGTGGACGGTTGGACGGTGCGGCGGCTGGTGTCGCTGATCGGCGGCGGCCCGGCGCGCACCGTCCTGCTCGGCGCGGCACCCGTATCCGCCTCGGACGCATACGCTTTCGGCTTCGCCAACCGGATCGGCACGCTCGCCGACGCGCAGGAGTGGGCCAAGTCGATCGCCGAGCTCGCGCCGCTGTCGCTGCGGCATCTGAAACTGGTCCTGAACGACGACGGCACCCGCGGCGCGGACACCCCCGAACAGGTGAGCGCCCTCGAGGCCGCCTGGACCAGCGCCGACGCGCAAGAAGCGCGATCGGCGCGGGAGCAGAAGCGCGCGGCGAAGTTCGTGGGCCGCTGATGAGCCCGCGCACGGTGTTCCGATTCGCGCGCCGGGCCGCCCTCGGCGTCGCCGCGGCGACGGGCCTGACCTGGGCCGTGCGCGCCGCGTGGGGCCTGCCGTCGGCGATGGGTGCCTCCCCGTCGTCGATCGCGCCGGTGGCCGCGGGCTCCGCGCGCTACCGCAACCGGCAGTTCTCCAATACCGAACCCAGCGCCCAGGTCGCGCCCGGCTCGGCGGTGTCGCTGATCCTGTCGGCGCTGACCCGGCACCGGGTCGGCCGCCCGCCCGGCGAAATCCCCTTGGCCACACCGGAAGTCCCCGACCGCGCGGGCGATCTCGCGGTCACCTGGTACGGCCACGCCTCGGCGCTGATCGAGGTGGACGGCTTCCGGGTGCTCACCGATCCGGTCTGGAGCGATCGCGTCTCGCCGTCGGCGGTGGTCGGCCCGATCCGCATGCATCCGGTGCCGGTGGCGGTGACCGAGCTGCCGCCGGTGGACGCCATCCTCATCTCCCACGACCACTACGACCACCTGGACCGGGAAACCGTGCGCGCGCTGGTGCGTTCGCAGGACGCCCCGTTCGTGGTGCCGATCGGCATCGGCGCGCATCTGCGCAAGTGGCGGGTGCCCGAGCGGCGCATCGTCGAATTGGATTGGGGCGCTTCGTATTGCGTGACCGCGACCGGGCCCGGCGCCGGTGATCTCGTGCTCACCTGCACCGAGGCCCGGCACTTCTCCGGTCGCGGACTGCTGCGCAACACCACGCTGTGGGCGTCGTGGATCATCGCCGGACCGCGGCGGCGGGCCTACTTCGGCGGCGACACCGGCTACACCAAGGCGTTCGCGGAGATCGGCGCGACCTCGGGCCCGTTCGATCTGACGCTGCTCCCGATCGGGGCCTACGACGTGCACTGGCCGGACGTGCACATGAATCCGGAGGAGGCGGTGCGCGCGCACGCCGACGTCTGCGCCGGCGACGCGCGGCACGGCCTGCTCGTGCCGATCCACTGGGCCACCTTCAACCTCGCCTTCCACGGCTGGTCGGAGCCGGTGCGGCGGCTGGCGGCCGCGGCCCGCGCGGCCGGGACATCGGTGGCCGTGCCGCTGCCGGGCGGCCGCATCGATGCCAATGCGGTATCGCCGCAGGTCCGGTGGTGGGAAGATGTCGACAAGGCAGTGACCGACGAGTAAGGAGTTGAGCTGATGAGTCTGCTGGACACTCTCAAGGGCCTGGTCGGCAAGGGCCGCGAGGCGGCCGCCGAGAACGCCGACAAGATCCACGGTGCCGTGGACAAGGCCGGTGGCTTCATCGATCAGAAGACCGGGGGCAAGTACTCCGATCAGATCGGCAAGGGCGCGGAGGCGATCAAGAAGGCGGTTCCGGAGCAGAGCGGCGGCACCCCGCCGCCCGCCCAGGAGCCCCCGGCCCCGCCGACCCCGCCGACGCCCCCCACGCCGCCGACCCCGCCGACGGGCGAGGGCTCGTAGCCAGGGCCAGGGCTTGTAGCCAGGGCCAGGGCTTGTAGCCAGGGCCAGGGCTCGTAGCCGCGGGAACCTGTCGGTGGTGGCCCCTAGACTTGGAACATGGTGTCCCGCCGGGATTTCGGGGGTGTCGAGGTTGAGCTGAGCAACCTCGACAAGGTGCTGTACCCGGCCACCGGCACCACCAAGGGCCAGGTCATCGAGTATTTCACCACCATCGCGCCCGCCCTGCTGCCGCATATCGCGGGGCGGGCGGTCACCCGCAAGCGCTGGCCCAACGGCGTCGACGAGCCGTCGTTCTTCGAGAAGAACCTCGCCGCGCACGCGCCGAAGTGGATCCAGCGCCACAAACTCGAACACTCCGACCGCCGCGTGGTCTATCCCGTCATCGATTCGGTGGCGGGCCTGGCCTGGCTGGGCCAGCAGGCGTCGCTGGAAATCCATGTGCCGCAATGGCGTTTCGTCGAGGGCGCGATGGGCCCGGCCACCCGGCTGGTCTTCGATCTGGATCCCGGCCCCGGCACGGGTCTGGCCGAATGCGCCGAGGTGGCGCTGTGGATCCGCGATACGGTGGCCGACGTCGGCCTGCGCGCCTACCCGGTCACCAGCGGCAGCAAGGGCATTCACCTGTACGTGCCGCTGGACCGGGAGCTGAGTTCCGGCGGCGCGTCCACGGTGGCGAGACAACTCGCGACCGGACTCGAGCGGCTGCACCCCGACCTGGTCACCGCGACCATGTCCAAGGCGGCGCGGCCCGGCAAGATCTTCCTCGACTGGAGCCAGAACAATCCGGCCAAGACCACCATCGCCCCCTACTCGCTGCGCGGACGCGCCGAGCCCACGGTGGCCGCGCCGCGCACCTGGGACGAGATCGAGGACCGAAAACACCTGCGGCACTTGACCTTCGGCGAGGTGCTGGCCCGCTGGCGGGCCGACGGCGACCCGCTCGCGGACCTGGACCCGCCCCTGGCGTCGGGCGCCGATCCGCTGACCACCTACCGTTCCATGCGCGACGCGTCCCGCACCCCCGAGCCGGTGCCGCCCGGTCCGCCCGGCGCGGGCGCGGACGACCGGTTCGTCATCCAGGAACATCACGCCCGGCGACTGCATTGGGATCTGCGGCTCGAACGCGGCGGGGTGCTGGTGTCCTGGGCGGTGCCCAAGGGCCCGCCGACCTCGAGCGACGAGAACCGGCTGGCCGTGCACACCGAGGACCATCCGCTCGAGTACCTCACCTTCCACGGCACCATCCCCAAGGGCGAGTACGGCGGCGGGGAGATGACGATCTGGGACACCGGCACCTACGAGACCGAGAAGTGGCGCGAGGACGAGGTCATCGTCCGCCTGCACGGCGACCGCATCGACGGCCGGTACGCGCTCATCCGGACCAACGGCAACCAGTGGCTCATGCACCTGATGAAGCCCGACCCCGACTCCGGCGCGGAGTCCGCCCCGAATCCGTCGCGCCGGAGCGCACCCGCCGACCTGCCGCGCGGGCTGACGCCCATGCTCGCCACCCCCGGCGACGTGTCCACCCTCGACGACCGGGACTGGGCGTTCGAGACCAAATGGGACGGCTTCCGGCTCATCGCCGAGATCGAGGACGGCGCGGTCACCCTGCGCAGCCGCAAGGGCCTGATCGTCACCGGCCGCTATCCCCGGCTGGCCGCCCTGGGCCGCGAACTGTCCGGGCACAGCGTGGTGCTCGACGGCGAGGCGGTGGTCTTCGACGATCACGGCGTCGCCAATCTCGGTCTGTTGCAAGCGGATTCGGCGCAGGCGGTCTTCGTCGCGTTCGACGTGCTGTACCTGGACGGCACCTCGCTGCTGCGCAAACGCTACGCGGATCGCCGCCGGGTGCTGGAGGCGCTGGCCGGGCGCGCGCCCTCGCTGGTGGTGCCGCCGCGGCTGGACGGTCCCGGCGCGGAGGCGCTGCGCTACAGCCAGGAGCAGGGCATGGAGGGTGTGGTCGCCAAGCGCCGCGATTCGGTGTACCTGCCCGGCAAGCGCGGGCACTCCTGGGTCAAGACCCGCAACTGGCGCACCCAACAGGTGGTGGTCGGCGGCTATCGCCGCAGCGACGCACGGCAATTCGCGTCCCTGCTCGTCGGCGTCCCGCACGACGGCCGCCTCTACTACGTCGGCCGGGTCGGCACCGGTTTCAGCGATCAGGAGATGGCCGAGCTGGCCGCGCGCCTGCGCCGCCTGGAGCGCAAGACGATGCCCTTCGACAACGACCTCACGGCCGAGGAACGCAAGGACGCCGTCTGGGTCGGCCCCAAGCTCACCGGCACGGTCCGCTACATGAACTGGACCGAAGCCGGCCGCATGTGGCACCCGGCGTGGATTCCCGCCTCCGACTGAACAATCGGACACTCCGGACATCCGGGTCGTTGACCTGCGCGTTTCGCGGGGATACCGTGAATTCACAAGAGCGGGACACATCCTCGATCGTGGATCGGCGAACGGGGGTTCGGTGTGCGAGAGCGTGCGGTGATCCCGGCGCGGCGGGTGCGGTCGGTCGTGCTGACGAGTGTGGCGGCGGTGTTGCTGGCCACGGTGTGGCTGCCCGGTGCGCGTGCCGATGTGCCCTTTCCGGACGACGATCCGTTCTACGCCGCGCCCGCGGATCTGGCCGCCCGGCCGCCGGGTACGGTTCTCGGTACGCGTCCGATCTCGTTGCTCGGTCTGTCGGTTCCGGTGTCGGCGTGGCAATTGCGGTATCGCACAACGGATTCCGCGAATCGGCCGACGCTGAACGTGACGACGGTCGTGGTGCCGCCGCAGCCCGCGGCCGGGCCGCGGCCGCTGCTGGCCTATCAGATTCCCGAGGACAGTTTCGGCACCCGCTGCGCGCCCTCGTACGCGCTGCGCGGCGGGCGGGACCCGGGCGTGGTGAACACCCTGATCGATCTGCCGTTCCTGGCCGAGACGCTGCGGCGGGGCTGGGCGGTGGTGCTCAGCGATTTCGACGGTCCGCGGTCGCGCTTCTTCGACGGGGTGAACGCCGCGCACGGCGTGCTCGACGGGGTGCGCGCGGCGCGCTCGTTCGCCCCGGCCGGGGTCACCGCCGCGAGTCCTGTTGGCGCGTACGGATATTCGGGCGCGGCCTTCGCGACGCTCTGGGCCGTCCAGTTGCGTAAGGAGTACGCCCCCGAGGTGGTGTTCGCCGGGGTCACCGCGGGCGGCGTCCCGGCCGATATCGCCGGGATGGCCCGCTCGGTCGACGGCGGTCAGCTGTCCGGGCTGGCCCTGTTGACCCTGCTCGCCCTGGCCCGTGATTATCCGGATTCCGGACTGACCGAGTTGTTGAACGACCGGGGCCGCGCGGCGGCCGCCGAGAGCGCCGGAGCCTGCGGTTCGGAATTCGTCCCGAAATACGCCGGAACGCGCTTGGACGAATTCACCCGGGCCCCGAACATTCTGGACAGTACGGCATTTCGGACCGCCGTCGCCCGCGCGGAACTCGGCGCCCGAGTGCCGGACGTTCCCCTGTACCTCTATCACTCCCGAACCGACGATCGGATTCCCGTCGCGGGTTTCTCCGCGCTCGTCGACCGTTACTGCGCGGGCGGCGCCACGCTCACCGCCGTCCATTCCCCGTTCCCGACCCACAACGGGGGAGCCCTCGGCGAATTCCTCGGCGGAATGGATTATCTGTCGGACCGTTTCGCGGGCCGTCCGCCCGCACCGGGATGTCACATTCGCTGACCCGGAGACGACCGTGGGGCGCGGGTGTGCCGGACCCGCGCCCCCCGCGTTCGATTCAGCGACGGCCGGTGGTGTCCATCCACTTGGTCGTGCCGGGCGGTGCGGTCAGCGTGTTGATCAGGTCGATTCCGGCGACGATCAGCGCCGGGCCGCCCACGACCAGGGTGCCGATGATGCCGCCGATGCCCGCGCCCGTGATGATGAGCACGGGGTCGACCGGAAGCACGGCCAGGCCGATGATCGCCCCGACGACCGCGCCGATGGCCGTGCCGATGAATCCGCCCACGGCCGTGGCGATTCCGAACTGGGTCGCGAACGCCTCCATGGCCTGCTGGTTCTCGGCGTTCGACGCCACCGGCGTGGCCGGCGCCGGGCGGGCCGCGGCCTCGTTCTTCACGGCCGTGAGGTCCAGGACGCGTCCCGAATCGCGCACCTGGAAGGGGAGGGGGTATTCCTTTCCGTCCTGCCGGAAGGACAGGGGCAGCACCACGACGGCGGCCCCCGCCTTGTCCTGGATCGCGACCGTCCGCTGGTCGTCGGAGACCGCGAAGGTTCCGCCGTCCAACGTCGTCTCGACGACATTGCCCACCAATTTCGCCTCGTAGCGCACTGTTTCCGGCGCGCCGGGATCTG
This sequence comes from Nocardia sp. NPDC003482, assembly GCF_053588115.1. Lineage (NCBI taxonomy): Bacteria > Bacillati > Actinomycetota > Actinomycetes > Mycobacteriales > Nocardiaceae > Nocardia > Nocardia sp. NPDC003482. The sequence goes on along the minus strand of NZ_JBSFPI010000003.1, from coordinate 392,093 downwards.
CATGGACCGTGCCCGCCCCGAGGGCCACGGTCACGACCGCCGGTGCCACGGCGGCAGTGAGCTTGTGCAGATTCATTCCGGTATTCCCATCTTCATCAGGTGTAGCGAGCGGTCGAAACCGCCGGAGAAACGCGCGTGAAAGAAGAACCGATGATCCTCCCGTCTCACCACCCCGGTGCGCGCGTGGCCGCGATGCGACCGACTCTCAAACTTAACCGTACCTTCACTGAGAAGACAAGAAGAGTGAATTTCGGCTGATGACAATATGTTTCGCCATACCGACGGGTTTGCCCTAACCGAGGATCCCGATGGCGATCGACACCGCGCACACCGCGAACACCACCGCCAGCGCGAGCGCGTCCCGGCGGCCGGGCGCGGTGGGATGGGCCGTGAGCTGGCCGATTCCGCCCCGCGCGGTGATCGCCTCGGCCAATTCCCCGGCGCGACGGGTGGATACGGCCATGGCCGCGGTGAGGATGTCGACGATCGGATTGTCGGTGGCCCGCCGCATCAGTCCGCTCTTGGGCCGCAATCGGCGCGCGGCGCGCAGCACCCGCATCTCGTCCAGCAGCAGCGGCAGCCCGCGCAGCGTCAGCGCGACCACCACGGCCCATTCGTCCACGGGCACGCGCACTTTCCGCAGCGGCGCCCCGAGGGTGGCCAGGGCGGGCGCGATCTCGCCCATCGGCGTGGTCCAGGCGATCAGGAACGAGGCCGTCAGCAGGATCAGGCCGAAGACCGTGACCTGGGCGTAGCGCAGCAGCGCCGGGCCGCCGCCGGGAATGTTGAGCACCGCGCCCAACGCCATCAGGCCCCAGAACCAGGCGGGCAGGCGCGGCAGCGCGCCCAGCGGCAGCCGGGCCAGCAGTCCGATCAGGATCAGGAACGTCACCATGATGCCGAGCACCGGCCAGGTCGGCCAGAGCATGAGCACCACGCTGATCGCGAAGGCGGCGATCATCTTCGTGCCGGCCCAGAGCCGATGCACCGGACTGGGGACCGGAACCTCGCGCAACAGCACCACACTCATCGCGGCTCTCCCGTCCCGGTCGGTTCGGCCACCGATTCGGCGGCCGACGCGTCGGCGGGATCGTCGGCGATGCGCCCCGCCCGCAACCGGACCGTCCGATCGCACACCCCCGCCAGATCCTCGACGTCGTGCGAGATGACGATCAGCGTCAGACCCGAATCCCGCAGCCGCGCAAGCAGTTCCACGATCTCGGCGCGGCCCTGCGGATCGAGTCCGGCCAGCGGCTCGTCCAGCACCACGACCTGCGGTCGGCTGGCGACGATGGCCGCGAGGACCACGCGTTTGGCCTGTCCGCCCGACAGTTCCTCCACCGAGCGCGAGGCCGTCATCCGATCCAGCCCGACCGCGTCGAGCGCCCGGCCGACCGCGCCCGATCCGGTGCCGCTGCCGCCCCAGTCCTCGATCTCCGCGCCGACGGTCTCGCGCTGCAATTGCAGGCGGGAGTGCTGGAAGGCCAGCGCGACCCGGCCGATGCGCTTGTGCACCGGGCGCGCGCCCGCGTAGTCGCGCAGTTCGCAGCGGCCCGCGGTGGGCACGACGAGCCCGGCCATGATCCACGCCAGGGTGGACTTGCCGGAGCCGTTGCCGCCCACGACGAGCAGGGCCTCGCCGCGCCGGACGGTCAGATCCACCCCGTGCAGGGCGGGCGCGGACCACGGGGTGCCGCGGTTGTAGGTGTGGTGCACATCGCGCAGTTCCAGCAGCGGTTCGCCCATCGGGCGGCGGCGCGAATCCCGAACGGGCCGTGGCCAACTCGGCAACCGGTCGACCTGCCGCCCGGCGTCGAGATGGATCACCCGGTCGGCCGCGGCCGCGTCGGCCTCGTGATGGGTGACCAGCACGACGGCCATCGGATGGCGGCGGGGCAGATCGGCCAGCAGCGTGACCAGTTCGCGGCGGCCGGCCGGATCGATCATGGCGGTCGCCTCGTCGGCCAGCAGCAGCGCGGGACGGCGGGCCAGCGCAGCGGCGACGGCCAGGCGCTGCTGCTGACCGCCGGACAGCGTCGCGGTCTCCATCCGGCCCAGCCCGGCCAGGCCCACCTCGCTCAGCAGCGCCTCGACGTCGACCTGGGCGGCGAGTTCGGGCGGCAGACCCCAGACCACGTCGTCGGCGACCAGGACACCGAGGGTCTGACTCTCGGGGCGTTGCAGCACGAGCGCGGTCCCGCCGAGCAGTCCCAGCCCGGCCGAACCGGGTCGCTCGACCATGCCGCCGGTCGGCGGCCGCCCGGCCAGCACCCGCGTCAGGGTGGATTTCCCGGAGCCGTTGTGGCCGACCACGGCCACGAATTCGCCCGTCCGCACGGTCAATTCGATGCCGCTGAGCGCGTCGACGCGGGCGTTGGGGTAGCGGAACGACACATCGCGCAGGGTGACCGGCAGCGGTTCGACGCGCCGATCGTCTGGCGGCGCGTCGAGCAGATCGCGGCCGGGCAGCCAGGTGAGCCGGTCCAGGACCGAACCCAGCACGAACCAGGACAGCAGCGCGGTGGCGATCACCCCGACGAAGGCCCCGGCCCCGATGTAGAGCCACCACCAGCGCAGCACCGCGTCCGCCACCGCGGTCACCGCGTGGCCGACCTCGGCGAGGTGGAATTGATCGGTGGCGATGGCGGCCGCGCCGTGCGCCGAATTGCGGATGTTGTCGAAGATCAGTTGCCGCGTGGTGCCGAAGACCAGCAGGAACACGACCGGCACGGCCGCCCAGAACACGCCTGCGACCGCGGACATCCCCAGCACGACGACCAGCCCGCCGCCGCGGCGCTTGACCGTGCCGATGATCCCCCCCACGGTGGCCGCGGCCACCAGGCTCACGGCCGCGAGCAGGCCGGCCGCCACGAAACTCACCAGCGCGGCGGCGGCCGTCGCCGACACCGAGGCGCGCAGTCGATACCGCTGCGCGAGCAGTCCGAGCGGAACGGCCGCGATGAGATTGAGCGCGGCCGCGGCCGGGACGATCGAGCCCAGCGTCACCAATCCGACGGTCAGCCCGCCCAGAACCGCGCCGGTGGCGAGTTCGATCGGGCGCAGCGGGCCGTGGATCGTCGAGGGGACGTCGGGTGGAGCGGTCACGGATCAAGTCTGCCAGCCCGCGAGCCCGGCGCGGGCCGACCGAAGTTCTTCGCGCGATTCACATATTCGGCCATAATCGGCGGATGGCGACGGTGCAGCAGCCGGTGATCCGGAACTGGGATTTCCCGCGAGGTGTGGCGAGCGCCGCGCTCATGGTCGGTTACGCCCGCGAGCACGGCGTCTCGACCGCTCGCATGTTGCGCGGCACCGGACTGACCGAGCGGGCCCTCGCCGATCCGGACGCGCAGATCGACGCGCGCACCGAACTGGCGGTGATCCGCAATCTGGTGCGCGCGCTGGCGGACGAGCGGCCCGCGCTCGGCGTGGAGGTGGGCCGTCGCTACCGCATCACCACCTTCGGCATCTTCGGCTTCGCGTGCGTGTCCAGTCCGACGCTGGGCGAGGCGATCTCGTTCGCCATGCGCTACCTCGAGCTCAGCTTCACCTTCTGCATCCCGGTATTGCGTTCGGAGCCCGGCGAATTCGTGGCCTGGATCCACGACGAGCAGGTTCCCCCCGATGTGCGCCGCTTCCTCGTCGAACGCGATTCGCTGGCCATGCACCAGATGATGAACGATCTGCTCGGCCACGACATCGCGCTGACCCGGGCCGAATTCGATTATCCCGAACCGGAATACGCCGACCTGCTCACCGAGATCGTGGGCGTGCGCCCCGCCTTCGACCGCCCGCAGAATCTGTTCGTCCTCGATCCCGCGCTGCTCGAGCAGCCCCTCCCGCAGGCCAACGAGCACACCTGGGCCATGTGCCTGGCCCAGTGCCGCGATCTGGTCCATCGCCGCCGCGCCCGCACCGGCATCGCCGCCGAGGTCCGCGAACGCCTCGTCCCGCGCGGCGGCGCCGACGGGTTCGCCGCGCCGCCCGGGATCGACGCGGTCGCCCGGGATCTGAACATGAGCACGCGCACCCTCCGGCGACATCTCGACGCGGCCGGGACCAGTTACCGGGCGCTGCTGGACGAGGTGCGCCGGGCGCTCGCGGAGGAAATGCTCACGGCGACACCGCTTTCCGTGAGCGATGTGGCGATCCGGCTCGGTTATGCGGAGGCGTCGACCTTCATCTACGCGTTCAAGAGGTGGACCGGGACCACGCCGTCGGCGTATCGGAAGGAGGCATGACCGCGATCCGTCCGCCCATCGGAACGGTCCGGACGATCGAGGTGAGCCGCCCGTCCTCGACGATGTGCAGGACGAGGGACGGGTCCGGGGCGTAGTCGATCGGAACATGGCCGGGCGCGGGCACTTCCCACGCGCCGCCGATGAGCGAGGCGACGCTCGGCGCGACGATGAGCGGCCGGGTGCCGAACAGCGTGGTGGCCATCGCGTGCATATGGCCGGTGAGGGTGCCCAGGACGCGCGGATCGGCGGCGATGATCTGCTCGAGACGGTCGGGATCGGCGAGGCGGATCGGATCGACCACCGTGCTGTACATCGGCAGCGGCGGATGGTGCAGCGCGATGAGAACCGCTGTGTCGCTGGGGGTTTCGTCGAGCAGGGTGGTGAGCCAGGCGTAGGTGGCGTCGGCGAGTTCGCCGTGGCTCGCCCCGGGGACGGTGGAGTCGAGCAGGGCGACGGTCAGGCCGTCCAGGCGCAGCGCCTGGTTGATGGGGGCGTCGGACGGCGGCTCGTCGAGGAGGATCTCGCGGAGATTGGCGCGGTCGTCGTGGTTGCCGGGCAGCACCCGCAGCGGGACGTCGGCCACCAGGCTCGCGCGCGCCTGTTCGAACTCCTCGGCCTTTCCCGAATCGGTGATGTCGCCGGTGACCAGGATGGCGTCGGGGCGGCGCGGGAGGTCGGCCAGGAAGCCCATGACCCGTTCGACGCGTTCGGCATTGCGCGTGTGCAGGTCGAAATGCGTATCGCTGAGCTGCGCCAGCAGAATCATCGGCGTTCGCTTTCTCGTGGGGACCGCGCCATTGCGCCCGAACTGCCCGAGGGCACCACTACCAGGCTAAATGACCGCGCGCCCGGCGTGCGCGTGAGGCACGCCACCGGGCGTGCCCCGCGCCTATCACTCCGCGGCCGCGCCGAGCAGCGCCGCCGGGTCGTCGGTCAGGGCCGTGCCCGCGACCGTCCAGAAGTCCGCGCCCGGCGCGGCCGTGGGGGCCAGTTCGCCGGAGGCGCGCCACGGGGCTTCGAGCCGCAGCCGCCAGGAGTGCAGGTGGGTGCGCGCGTGCGTTCCGGACCTGTCGAACAGCGGATCGCCCGCGATGGCATGGCCGATCCACGCCAGATGCACGCGAATCTGATGCCGCCGCCCGGTGATCGGCCGCACCGTCAACACCGTGTACGCGTCGGTCCGCAACACGGTCGCGAACTCGGTGCGGGACGGATAGTTCTTGCCCGCCAGCACATCTCGCTCCGCGACCGTCCAGCGGTCCCCGTCCCGCACGATGCTCTCCCGCGGCGCGGCGATCCGCACCCGGTTCTTGCGGCCCACGCTCAGCGGCAGGTCGATCACGCCCCGATCCGGCAGACCCGTCGACGCGGTGATCGCGAGGTAGGTCTTGCCGGCCGTGCGCTTGGTGAACTGCCGCGTCAGCTGCCCGTGCGCTTCGAGTTCCTTGGCCAGCAGCACCAGCCCCGAGGTCACCTTGTCGATCCGATGCACCGGATACAGCGTCTCCCCGCAGCCGGCCGCCAGCTCCACCAGATCGGTGTCGTGCCGCTCGCCGGTCACCGAGATCCCGGCGGGCTTGTTCAGCGCGAGCACCGCCTCGTCCTCCTCGACCAGGCATTCCTCCCGCAACCGCGGCCACCGTTCGTCCACGCCCCTACCCTAGAGCGCGGGCGGCGGCCTCAGGCACGAGCGCAGGCGGCGGCCTCAGGCACGAGCGCAGGCGGCGGCCTCAGACACGAGCGCAGGCGGCGCCCTCAGACACGAGCGCAGGCGGCGGCCTCCATTTCCCGCAACGCCGTCTCGATGTGCCCGATGAACCGGGACAGGTCCGGGACCGAGCGACGGCAGCCGACGAGCCCGAAGTCCAGATTGTCGGCGGTGCTGGTGACCGTGATGTTCATGGCCTGACCGTCGAAGGGGATGGACAGCGGATAGTTGCTCTCCAGCCGGGCCCCTTGCAGGTACACCGGTTTGCGCGGGCCGGGCACATTGGAGATGACCACGTTGAACGGAACCCGGGGCAGCGCTTGGAATCCCGGCGCGAACACCAGCGGCAGCGGGGACAGCAGCAGGGCCGACAGGGCGACGGCCTCCAGCGGCGGCAACTGGGCGAAGACCTCCTTGGACCGCCGCATGGAGTCGCTGATGGTGTGCAGCCGCGCCACCGGATCGGCGATATCGGTGCCCAGATTGCACAGCAGCGCCGCGACCATGTTGCCATCGGAATCGTCGTCGGTCTCCCGGCGCAGATTCACCGGCACCATGGCCGTCAAGGGCTTGTCCGGCAACGCGTTCCGTTCCAGCAGGTAGGCTCGCAGCGCCGCGGCCGACAGCGCGAGCACGACATCGTTGACGGTGGTTCCCGTCGCCTTGCGCACGGCCTGGACGCGTTCGATCGGGAACGATCCGACGGCCACGTCGCGCGCCGCGCCGACCGGCACGTTGAGCATGGTCGGGGGCGCCGACATCGGCAGTTCGAGCCGTCCCTCCCGGACCGCGCGCAGCGTCGCCGCGCCCGCCCCGACACTGGTCAACAGCCGAGGGGCGATGCCGCGCAACTGGTCCCACACATTCGGCGCCTCGTCCGGATCGGTGGCGTCGCGGCCCATCGTCCACGGCACCCGCAGCCGCGTGTCCAGCGGATCCTCGGTGCAGGTGCGCTGCAACAGCCGCAGCGCGGACACCCCGTCCATCAGCGCGTGATGGATCTTGACGTACACGCCGAACCGGTCGCCGCGCAGCCCCTCGATGATCCGCCCCTCCCACAGCGGCCGGTTCCGATCCAGCGGGGTCGCGTGCAGCCGGGCGGTCAGATCCAGCAGCTCGGCCTCCCCGCCGGGCGCGGGCAGCGCGCACCGGCGCAGGTGATAGCCCAGATCGATCCGATCGTCGTGCGCCCAGGACACATTCGTGAGGTTGCCCAGGAGCTTGCGCGGGCGGCGGCGGAAGCGCGAACGCACCGCGGTGGCGCCGCTCAGCCCCGCGTAGATCTCGCGGACGAAATCCTCGCCCGCGTCGGCGGGTGGCTCGAACACCTGCAGACCGCCGACATGCATCGGATGCTCACGGGTCTCGGCGGCAAGGAAGATGGCATCGATCGGATTGAGCAGGTCCATATCTGTTTCCCACGGGTGGCCGGAGTGCGCGTGCAGCGGCGCCGTTGCCCTCGCGTCGGTGAACTATCAACAACCTTACCACCCTGCGGTTTTGCCAAACCTGGCTCGGGACAGATCACAAACAGTCGTCGTCGAGATCCAGCGTCGTCCGGTCCAGGGAGTCGAGCAGATCGAATTGCGCTGTGGTGCGCGGTAATTCCCATCGGAAGAAATAGCGCGCCGCCGCCCGCTTGCCGTCGTGGAACCGGCTCGTGCGCCCGTGCGCGGCGACCGCCTGCGACAGCCAGATCCAGGCCAGCACCACATGCCCGAACGCCTCCAGATAGGCGGCCGAGTTGGCGAGCGCGAGGTCGGGATCGCCGTCCTTCCACAGCGTGGCCGTGGTGGTGGCGATCCGGCCCGTCGCCTGGGCGAGCGCGTCCGCGAAGTCCCCCAGTTCGGCGTCGGCGGTGGCGCGGGCGGCGGCGACGGTGCCGCCGATGGTCTCGAGCAGCAGCGCCGTGCCCGCCCCGTCGTCGGCGACCACCGCGCGGCCGAGCAGGTCCAGGCTCTGAATCCCGTGCGTCCCTTCGTGAATGGGGTTGAGCCGGTTGTCGCGATAGTGCTGTTCGACGTCGTAGTCGCGGGTGTAGCCCGCCCCGCCGTGCACCTGGATGGCCAGATCGTTCGCGGCCAGGCACCACTGGCTGGGCCAGCTCTTGGCGATCGGGGTGAGGATGCGCAGCAGCGCGCCCGCGCGCTGGTACTCCGCGCCGCCGGGGGCGCTGCGCTGCTCGTCGATCAGGGTCGCGCAGTACAGTTGCAGGGCGAGCGCGCCCTCGGCATAGGACTTCTGCGCCAACAACATTCGGCGCACGTCGGGATGCCGGACGATCGGCAACTGCGGGGTGCTCTGACCCTTGACCGTCACCGCCCGGCCCTGCGGCCGGGTCCGCGCGTAGTCGAGTGCCTTCAGATAGCCGGTGTAGCCCAGCGCCGTGGCGGCCAAGCCGACCCCCAGCCGGGCCTCGTTCATCATGTGGAACATGTAGGCCAGCCCGCGGTTCTCCTCGCCGACGAGGTAGCCGACCGCGCCGGGCGCGCCGCCGGGCAGGTACGCCCCGTCGCCGAAAACCGGTGCGGTGTTGACGGTTCCGCGCCAGCCCATCTTGTGATTGATCCCCGCCAGCACCACGTCGTTGCGCTCACCGAGCGAACCATCCTCGGCCACAAGGTATTTCGGCACGATGAACAGCGAGATGCCGCGCGTGCCGACCGGCGCGCCGGGCACCCGGGCCAGCACCAGGTGCACGATGTTGTCCGAGAGTTCGTGGTCCCCGCCCGAGATCCACATCTTGCGCCCGAACAGCCGGTAGGCGCCGTCGTCCTGCGGGACGGCCTTGGTGGTGATGTCGGCGAGGCTGGATCCGGCCTGCGGCTCCGACAGCGCCATGGTCCCGAAGAACCGCCCGGCGATCATCGGGCGGACATAGCGGTCGATCTGCTCGGGGGTCGCGTGCGCGGCCAGCAGGTTCGCATTGCCCATGGTCAGCATCGGATAGCTGGTGGTGGCCACGTTCGCGGCGTAGAACCAGGCCATGCAGGCGGTGAAGACGGTGTGCGGCAATTGCATTCCGCCGACCCGCTCGTCCATGCCCGCGCCCACCAGCCCCGCCGCCGCGAAGGCGTCCAGGGCCTGCCGCACCGCGGGCAGCAGATGCACCTTCTCCCCGTCGAAGGTCGGCTCGTGCAGGTCGTTGTCGCGATTGTGCGGCGCGAAGTACTTCTCGGCCAGATCGCGGCTGAGCTCGAGCACCTGATCGAAGGTCTCCCGGGAATGCTCCCGATACCGCTCCCGATCGAGGAACCTCGTCACGTCCAGCCACTCGTAGAGCAGGAACTCGAGGTCGCGGGCGGACATGATGAGCGAAGTCATGCCCCCAACCCTCCAGCCCGTCGCCCCGCCGCGCAACCCGTCATCCGTCCCAGCCGAAAGCATCCGAGGTCGGGTGCGCCCGAAGCATCCGGGGTCGGGCGCGGGGTCGGGGCGATCAGATGTGAGCGTTCACGAACAACGGGGCGACGAACCGTCGCAGCATCTCCCGCTCCTCGTCCTCGTCGCGGCCCGGGACGGTCAGCAGCGAGACGATGATCCGGGTCAGCCAGCGCGCGAGCAGCGCCGGATCGCCGTCGCGCGGGCGGGCACGCGCGCCGAACAGGGAGACGGCGATGGCCTCGATGACCTCGGAGGTCTGGGCGATGCCCAGCGCGATGCCCGCGTCCCCGGGCCGGAACCAGGCGATCAGCAGCGGATCCGCCCGCACCGCACGCAGACTCGCCGCCACACCCGCGACCACGCGCGCCCCCGGATCCTCGAGGGCGCCGATCTCGGCGGCCACGGCCGCGCCGATGCGCCGGGCCTCCCGATGCACGAACGCCGACTGCACGGCCTGGCGACTGTCGAAATAGCGGTACAGCGTGGCCCGGGAGCAGCCCGCGGCCTTGGCGATATCGGCCATCTGGGTGGCGGCCACCCCGCGTTCGGCGAACAATCCGGCCGCCGCGTCGAGAATGCGCTCGGCCGCGCCCAGCGATCGCGGCTCGGCCATCCAGTTCACGAGCCCGCCACGAACGGCACGTGCACCGGCCACCGCACGTAACTGCCCTCGGAGTAGCGCACCGCGTCCAGGTCCACGGTGAAGTCCGGGCAGCGGGCCAGCAGTTCCCGCAGGGCGATGGTGGCCTGCATGCGGGCCGCGGCCGCGCCGAGGCAGTGATGGTTGCCGTTGCCGAAGGTGAGGATGTTGCGCGGCCCGCGCGTCACATCGAGTTCGCCCGCGTCCGAACCGAATTCGCGTTCGTCGCGATTGGCCGACGCGTACAGCAGCAGCACCCGCCGCCCGGCCGGAATGGTCACGCCCTCGATCTCCACGTCCAGGGTGGCGGTGCGGGCCAGGCCCTGCACGGGCGAGGTGAGCCGCAGGAACTCCTCGACCGCGCCCGGAATCAGCCCGGGATCGTCGAGCAGCCGCCGCCGCTGCTCGGGATACGACGTCAGCAGTTGCACCGCCCCGCCGAGATTGCCGGTGGTGGTGTCGTTGCCGCCGGTGATCATGGTGAAGGCGAATCCGAGGATGCGCAGGATCCCGCTCACGTCACCGTCCGCGCCCAGCCCCGCGGCGACCAGATGGGAGATGGTGTCGTCCCCCGGTGCGGCGCGGCGGCGTTCGATCATGGCCGTGAAGTACCCCATGAGTTCGCCGACCGCGTCCTGCGCGTGCTGCACCCCGCCGTGCGCGGAGGCGGCCACGATGGCCTCGCTCCACTCGTCGAATTTCGGCCGATCCGCCTCGGGCACACCGAGATAGTGCGCCACGACCATCGTCGGCAGCGGTTTGAACAGTTCCACCGAGATGTCCCCGCCCCCCGCCGCGCGCAGCCGCTCCAACCGGTCGATCACGAATTCGGTGACGGCGGGGCGGATCTCGGCCACCTGCCGGGGGGTGAAGCCCTTGGCCACACTGCGCCGGAACACGGTGTGGTCCGGCGGATCGGTGAACACGAAGGGCCGGTCGTCGCCCAGCCCGATCTCGCTCAGATTGTTGTAGTCGACCGTCAAACCCTGTGCGGAGGAGAAGGTTTCGGGATCGCGCACGGCCTCGTACACGTCGGCGTAGCGGGACAGCACGTAGTAGTCCTCGTGCTCGCGCCCCGGGGGCGCCACGTGATGCACCGGATCGTGTTCGCGCAGCGCCGAATACATCGGCCAGGGATCGCGCCAGCCGTCACCGGACCGCAGCTCGAACCGCGCCGCATGAGACACATCGCTTGCCATGTCTCGACGGTAAGACACCGCGACGCAGATGTCTAGAACCTGTTTCAGAACCGATCATGGTCCGGCGGGTTCGCGATGCAACCGGATCGGCTGGGTCGGGGGCGTGCGCAGCAGTTCGGCGGCGCTGTCGAGCAACTCGCTCACCGCGCTCTCGGGCACCGGCTCGAAGTCGCCGTACCAGTGCCCGATCGTGTGGAACAGCTCGGGCGTCTCCAGGCAGATCACATTGTCCGCGTGCGCGGCCAGCGCCCGGATCGGGCGGCACGAACCCACCGGCACCGCGAACACCACCCGCGCGGCGCCCCGGCGGCGCGCCAGCAGACAGGCCGCCCGCGCGGTCGCGCCGGTCGCGACGCCGTCGTCGACCAGCACGGCCGTCCGGTCGGCCAGCGACAACCGCTCCTGGACGCGGCGGAATCGAGCGGCCCTGCGCAACACCGCTTCTCGCGCCTCGCGTTCCAGCCGCGCGCGTTCCGCGGGCGAGACGAACGCGCGCACCAGCAACTCGTCGTCGACCACCCGCACGCCGCCCTCGGCGGCCGCGCCGAACACCAGCCGCGGCCGGTGGGGCACCTCGAGTTTGCGGACCACGGCGACATCGAGCGGGGCGCGCAGCGCGGTCGCCACCTCGTACGCCACCGGTACGCCGCCGCAGGGTAATCCGAGCACCACGGTATCGGGCCCGCTGAACGCCCGCAGGCGTCCGACGAGCCGTCGGCCGGCTTCGCGGCGGTCGAGAAATGGCATCGTCACACCCGGATGTCGGAGGTGGGAGGGGGAGCCGCGGTTCTGGACTCGGAAGACAGCTGGCAACTCTACGCCGAGATCGCCCGGGAGGGAGGCGAATCGGCCGCGAACGGACTCGCGGGCAACGCGGGCGAACCGGCGCGTGCTCCCGTACGATCGCGATCGGAGGCAGACAGAGGGGGGCGCGTGGAGTTCCGGGCACCGGGGCAATGGCTGCGCTGGGTGCGTCGCTTCGCCGCGACCACACCCGGCGTCCTCGTCGCCGTCGTGATCGGCGGCGTGCTGGCGTGCCTGCTCACCGGCCTGGTCTGCGCGCAGGAGGCGAGCGCGCGCACGGCCCGCCGCGACGCGGCCCTGCAACACACCGAACCCCTCGCCGACGCCGCGCAGCGGCTGTACGTGGCGCTGTCGAGCGCCGACGCCGCCGCGGCCACCGCCTTCCTGTCCGGCGGCATCGAATCCCCGAGCGTGCGTGCGCAATACCAGCAGGCGCTCGCCGACGCCGCCGACGCGCTGGCCACCGCCGCCGCGGGCGCCGCCGACGAACCGACCCGGCAGATCGTCGCCCGCGTCGCCGCGGACCTGCCCGCCTACACGGGCCTGGTGGAGACCGCGCGGGCGAACAACCGGCAGGGCCTCCCGGTCGGCGCGGCCTATCTGCGCGAGGCGTCGGGCCTGATGCAGAAGTCGTTGCTGCCGAACGCCGCTCGGCTGACCGAACAGCGGTTGGCCGCGGTGCGCGCCGATCAGCGGGCGATCACCGGGCCGCCCTGGTTCGCGCTGGTCCTGCTGGTGCTGGTGATCGGCGGCGCGGTCGCGGTCTCGCGAGTCCTGCTGCGCCGCACCAATCGTCGCGTCAATCTCGGCCTGGTCGCCGCGGCGGGCGCGGCGGTCCTGGCGCTGCTGTGGTTCGTGGTCGCCACCGTCGTCGCGGACAACGCCGTCGACGGCGCGCCGCATGGGCCCACCGCGCGCGGTGAGAACCTCTCGCAGGCAAGGATTCTCGCGCAACGCGCGCGCACGGACGAGACGCTGGAGCTGATCACCCGCGGCGACCCCACCGAGAGCGAACAGGCCTTCACCGCCGATACCGACCGCCTGAGCGCGACCCTGGACCGCGCGACGACCGCGGATTCGCCCGCGCGCCGGCAACTCTCGCAGTGGCTGGCCGGGCATCGCGCGCAGCTGGAGCGCTACAACTCCGCCGACTATCCGGCGGCGCTGAACCAGGCGATCGGCGACGGCCCCGACTCCTCGGCCCGGCGGTTCACCGATCTGGACACCAGCCTGCGCGACGGCCTGGCCGCGACCCGCGCGGAGCTGCGGCGGCAGATCGGCGGGGCCGGGACCGCCTGGTTCGGCGCGGCGCCGGGCACACTGGTGTTGATGGTGTTCGCGGCCACCGGCATCGCCGCCGGGCTCTGGCCGCGGCTGAAGGAGTTCCTGTGATCGGCGGGCGGGTGGCGTGGGCGGCGGCGATGATCGTGATCGCCGCGACGACGGCGGGCTGCGGCGCCGATCCGGCCGTCCCGATGCGGCCCCCGGTCGCGGCGGTGGCGCCCGAACCGCCCGCCGCCGCGGAGCTGACCACCGCGCCCGCGGCCGAGGGCGGCTGCGACGCCGAGGCCAGCCTGCGCCCCGGACCCCAGCCGAAACCCGGTGCGCCGCTGCCGGATTCGGCGCTGGCGCGGATCGTCGCCAAGGGCCGGGTCACCGTCGGCGTGGATCAGAACACCTATCTGTTCGGCTTCCGCGACCCCGGCACCGGACAGCTGCGGGGCTTCGACATCGATCTGGCCCGCGAGATCGCCCGCGATCTGCTCGGCGATCCGAATCTGGTCGAGCTGCGCTCGGTCTCGACGGCCGAGCGGATCCCCGCGTTGCAGCGGCATCAGGTGGATCTGGTCGTGCGCACCTTCTCCACCACCTGTGACCGCCGCCGCGACATCGACTTCTCGGCCGTGTACTACCGTGCGGCGCAACGCATTCTGGCCCCGGCGGATTCGGGGGTGAACGCCGCGGCCGACCTGCGCGGCAAGCGGGTGTGCGTGACGTTCGGCTCCACCTCCGCGCGGCCGCTGTTCGCGCTGCCCGATCGGCCCACCGTGCGCGCGGTCGACAACTGGACCGACTGCCTCGTGCAACTGCAACAGGGTCAGGTCGACGCGGTCAGCTCCGACGAACCGATCCTGACCGGACTGGCCCAGCAGGACCACAACCTGCGCGTGGTCGGCGATCCGCTCGGCTTCGAGTCGTACGCGATCGGCATCCCCAAGGGCGAACCGGAGCTGGTGCGGTTCGTCAACGGCGTGCTCGAACGCATCCGCGCCGACGGCACCTGGCAACGCCTCTACGCCGCCCATCTGACCGCGCTCGGTCCCGGCTCCGGGCCCCCGCCCCCGCGCTACAGCGATTGAGCCGCCGATGACCGTGCTCACCGTCGCCGAGATCGACACCGAATTGGCCGCCCGCGGACGGGAACTCGACGCGATCACCGCCACCCTGCTCGAGCTGGACAAGCATCCGGGCCTGACGCTGCTGCGCGGCTACCCGCCCACCGGCGTGACCGCCGAACGCTGGCGGCCGGTGCGGCGGCTGCTCGATCTGATGTGGGAGGACTTCGGGCGGTTGCAGACCATCCTGGAACAGGCCCGCGTGCTGCGCGCCCGGCACACCACCCCCACCGACGCCGAGCGCGTGGAACTCACCCGGCTGTTGCGCGACCGCCCGCACGAACTGTCCCGGGTGCCGATCCCGATGGCCGAACGCTCGCTCACCGGACCGAGCGAGAAGGTGCTGTTCGTGGGGATCGCCGACACGTTGCACCGGATGCGCACCTCGTTTCCCGTCATCGCCGAACTGCTCGACGCGGTCGACGCGGTCAACTCCCGGGTGCTGTCCGGTCTCGCGCCGGTGCAGGCCCAGCTCGACCGGCTGGGCGGCGCGTCCCCGGAATTGCGCGCGATCGCCGCCGCCGTGACCGACCTCGTCGCGCGCTCGGCCACGGATCCGCTCGCCCTGACCGTGCCCGAGATCGACGCGCGCACAAGCGAACTCGCCGACCGGCTGCGGCGGGAGTCCGACGCCCTGGTCCGGTTGCGGGCCATGACCGCCGACTGGGACGCGAGCCTCGCCGAGACCCGGGCCCGGCTCGCCGATCTGCGCGCGGTGCATGAACGGGCCGCGACCGTGCGCGCGGAGGTGGAACGGAAGATCATCACCGCGCCGCTGCCCGCGCACGGCGATCCCAGCGCCGCGCTCGCCGCCGAACTGGACGCGCTGCCGCGCCCGGACGGCGAATCGGCCCTCACCGCCGCGCGGGCGCTGCTCGAATTCCGATTGCGGGTCGCCGCCGCGCTGGACACCGCCGCCACCGACGAACAGCTGGCCCGCGGGCTGCTGGACCGCCGCGCCGAACTGCGCGGACGGCTCGTGGCCTACCAGGCGAAGGCCGCCCGACTGGGGGTGAGCGAAGATCAGGATGTGCTGTCGTCCAACCGCATCGCCACCGGCCTGCTGTCGCGCCTGCCGTGCGATCTGGCCGCGGTGACCCGCGCGGTGGCCGACTATCAGCAGATCATCGCGGAGAAGGCGGGGCGGCGGGCATGAACTGCGGCGAACCGGGCTGCGCCGGAACGATTGTCGACGGCTACTGCGACACCTGCGGCATCGCGCCCGAAACCCCCACCGCCACAACGGAAACCACCGCCCCGGCCACGACCCGCTCGGCCCGCACCCGATCCACCTCGGCGCGGTCGCGGCGCGGGCGGCTCGGCGCGGGCATGGTCGAGGTGCCGCGGGTGCCGCGCACGGACCCGGCCGGCGCGGTGCTCGTCGATCCGCTGGTGCCGGAGAGCAAGCGGTTCTGCGCCACCTGCGAACGGCCCGTCGGCCGCGCCCGCGCGGGCACGCCGGGCCGCACCGAGGGCTTCTGCCCGCACTGCGGCACCCGATTCTCCTTCTCGCCCACGCTGAGCG
The DNA here is from genome assembly GCF_053588115.1 of Nocardia sp. NPDC003482. Taxonomy (NCBI): domain Bacteria; kingdom Bacillati; phylum Actinomycetota; class Actinomycetes; order Mycobacteriales; family Nocardiaceae; genus Nocardia; species Nocardia sp. NPDC003482. Next base: position 376,196 of record NZ_JBSFPI010000003.1, on the reverse strand, counting down.
CGGGCGATCTCGTCGGCGGTCAGTACCGGGTGGCGGGCCCGATCGCGCACGGCGGGCTGGGCTGGATCTATCTGGCCACCGACACCAAGGTCGACGACCGATGGGTGGTGCTCAAGGGGCTGTTGAACGCGGGCGACCACGAGGCCGCCGCGGCGGCCGCGGCCGAACGGCGGTTCCTGGCCCAGGTCGAACACCCCAATATCGTCAAGATCTTCAACTTCGTCGCGCACGAGGGCACCGACTACATCGTGATGGAGTACGTCGGCGGCGTCTCCCTCAAACAGGTGCTGCGCCGCCACCGCGAGACCGAGGGCGCCCCGCTGCCGCCCGCGCAGGCCATCGCGTACGTGCTGGAAATGCTTCCGGCGCTGGGTTATCTGCATTCGCTGGGCCTCGCCTACTGCGACTTCAAACCGGACAATGTCATGCAGACCGACGAGCGGCTCGAGCTGATCGATCTGGGCGCGGTCATGGCGATGGACGACGAGCACAGCGCGATCTACGGCACCGCCGGATATCAGGCTCCCGAGATCGCCGACACCGGTCCCACGATCGCCAGCGAGGTCTACACCGTGGGTCGTACCCTGGCGGTACTGATGCTCACCGTGCCGCAGCGCGACGGACATTTCGCGGAGCTGCCCGGGCCCGCCGCCGAACCGGTGCTGGCCCGGCACGATTCGCTGTACCGATTCCTGTTGCGCGCCACCGATTCCGACCCGCGGGCGCGGTTCACCTCGATGGAGGAGACCGCCGATCAGCTCACCGGGGTGCTGCGCGAGGTGCTCGCGGCCGAGGACGACACCCCGCGCCCCGGCCTGTCGGTGAACTTCGGCCCGCCGCGCGCGGTGTTCGGCGCGCGCCCCGAGGGACTCGGCGACGCGCGCGCGATCGTGGCCGCCCTGCCCGTGCCGCTGGTCGACCCCGCCGACAGCGGGGCGGCGCTGCTGGCCACCACGGGCGGCACGACGGTCCGGGAACTGGAACCGGCGCTCGCGGCCGGGCTGCGGTCGGTGGTGACCGGATCGGCGGAATCGGTGGAGATCCCGCTGCGCCTGGTGCGCGCGGCGCTGGAGGCGGGCGACGCGGCCGACGCGCGGACCCGGCTCGACGCCCTCGCGCCCACCCTGGGCGAGGACTGGCGGCTGGCCTGGTACGGCGGGCAGGCGCACCTGATCGCGGGTGAATTCGCCTCCGCCGCAACCGATTTCGAGTCGGTGTACGCCACCCTCCCGGGCGAGGCCGCGCCCAAACTGGCGCTGGCCGTCGCGGCCGAGCTGGCGGCGCGCGACGGCGCCGACCCCGACCGCGACCGGGCGCGCGCCGCGGACTGCTACGCGACCGTGTGGCGGACCGACCGCGCCTATGTCAGCGCCGCGTTCGGGCTGGCCCGGCTGCGCCGCGCGGACGGTGACCGCGCGGGCGCGGTGACGGTCCTCGATCAGGTGCAGCCGTCCTCGGCGCTGTACACCGAGGCGGGCATCGCCGCGGTGGAGGCGCTGCTCGACGACGGCGGCCCGGTCGACGACGGGGTGCTGCGCGAATGCGGCGAGCGGATCGAACGGCTCGGCATCGAGTCGAAACGGCGTGCGGCCCAGGTGCGGCTGCGGGTATTGGAGGCGGCGTTGGCGTGGTTGGCGGCGGGACGCGGTCCCGCGAAGGAGGGCCCGTTACTGGGACGGGCCTTCGACGAGGCGGGGGTGCGGGCCGGGATGGAGCGGTGTTACCGGGAGTTGGCCCGGGAGACGGAGGACATGTGGGCTCGATTCGAGCTGGTGGACCGCGCCAACGCGGTCCGCGCGAGGACGACGCTGTGAGCGCGGCGAACTGCCCGGAGTGCGGTGCGGCCGTCGGCTCCGGCGACCGGTTCTGCGAGCAGTGCGGCGGCGAGCTCAGCGTCCGCCGCGCGGCCCTGCCCGAACTGGATCCGGCGCCGGCCGCGGCGTGCGCGTCCTGCGGCGCGGCGACGTTCGACGGCGACGGCTACTGCGCGTCCTGCGGCGAGTTGCGCCGCCCGCCGGATCGGGCCAGCGCGGATCTGGGCATGGTCCAGCTGGTCACCGATCGCGGAAAGGCGCACGCGCGCAACGAGGACGCGGTCGCGGCGGCCGTGCTGGGCGCGGACACCGTGATCATCACGGTCTGCGACGGGGTGTCGACCTCCGAGGATCCGCAGGCCGCCTCCGGCGCGGCGGCCCGCGCCGGGGTGGACGCCTGCCTGACCGCGCTGGCCGCCGACCGCGCCGCCGCCGACGCGGTGATGGCCGGGCTGGAGGCGGCGTTCCAGGCCGTGCGCGAGGTCTCGGTGGCCGCCGGGCACAATCCGTCGTGCACCTACGTGACCGCGGTGCTGCGCGGTTGCGCCAGTGGGGAATTCGAGATCACCGTCGCGAATGTCGGTGACAGCCGGGCCTATTGGCTGCGCGCGGGCGGCGCGAGCGCCGACCCGCCCTCGCGGCGGCTGACCGTCGACGACTCCTGGGCGCAGGCGCTGGTGGACTCCGGCGCGATGGACGAGACCGCGGCCATGCGCGATCCGCGCGCGCACGCCCTGGTCCGCTGGCTCGGCGCGGACTCCCAGCACTCCGCGGCCGAGACCGCGGTGCGGTCGCTGCGCGTGCGCGGACCGGGCGTGCTGCTGCTGTGCAGCGACGGCATGTGGAACTACCTGCCCGACGCCGGAGATCTGGCCGGGATCGCGACCACCGCGCCGCCCGCCGTCGCCGCGCGCAATCTCGTGGACTACGCCATGCATTGCGGTGGCGGGGACAACATCACCGTCGCCGTCGCGCCGGTGGGACAGCCGGGGGAGTGAACATGGGTTCGCAAGAGGGACAGGGCGTTTCGGTCGTCATCGATCAGAACCAGTATCTGGCGGAGGGCGCCGACACGGTCGACGCGATCGTGACCGTCACGGCCGGAACGGATTTCGCGGTCGCCGCGCCGCCGCCGGAACGGCTCGAGATCATCATCATCGACTGTTCCGGCTCGATGGCGGCGGGCGATCGGTTTCCGGGTGCGCGCCGCGCCACCGCCGCCGCCCTCGACGAACTGCCCGACGGCACGCTGTTCGCCATCGTGCAGGGCACCTCGGAGGCGCGGGTGGTGTATCCGGCGCGCGGCCCGCTCCAGCGCGCGAGCGCCGAATCCCGCACGGCCGCACGGCATGCGCTGGACGCGTTGCGTCCCTACGGCGGCACGGCGATGGGCACCTGGCTGGGTCTGGCCCGGCAGATCGCCGCGCAGCATCCGGCCGCGATGGCGCACGCCATCCTGCTCACCGACGGCAAGAACGAGCACGAGACGCCCGAACAGCTCGCCACCGAGATCGAGCGGTCGCTGGGGGCGTTCACCTGCGACTGCCGCGGCGTCGGCTCGGATTACGTTGTCGCCGAACTGCGTTCGATCGCCTCGGCCCTGCACGGGTCGGTGGACGTGGTGCGGGAGGGCGCGGAGCTGGCCGGGGACTTCCAGGCCATGATGCGGTCCGCCCTGACCAAGACCATCCCCGATCTCACGCTGCGGGTGTGGACCCCGGCCGGGGCGACGGTGCGGTTCGTCAAACAGGTGGCACCCACCATCGAGGACCTCACCGGCCGCCGCGTCGACACCGGACCACAGGTCGGCGAGTACCCGCTCGGCTCGTGGGGCGCGGAGGAGCGCGACTACCACGTGCAGGTCCGGCTGGAACCCGCCGCGCCCGGACGCGAGAAGCTCGCCGCCCGGATCAGCGTCGCCGTGGGCGCGGAGGTGGTGGGCCAGGGCCTGGTGAAGGCGGTGTGGACCACCGAGACCGAGCTGTCGGCGCGCATCAGCCGCCGCGTCGCCCACTACACCGGCCAGGCCGAACTCGCCCAGGCCGTGCAGGAGGGGCTCTCGGCGCGCAAGGAGGGCGATCCGATCACCGCGACCGCGCGGTTGCAGCGCGCGGTGGAACTCGCCGCCGAATCCGGGAACGAGGACACCGCGAAGCTGTTGCGCACGGTGGTCGAGGTCGACGAGCACACCGGCACGGTGCGGTTGCGCCGCACCGTGGACGCCTTCGACGAGGCCGCGCTCGACGCCCGCTCGACCCGGACCGCGCGGGTGCGGAAGGAGCAGTGATGGTCACCTGTCCCGAGGGGCATCCGTCCACGGCGACGGATTACTGCGACGTCTGCGGGGCCGCGCTCGGCGCGAACCCCACCGCCGTGGAGGCGACGGCCGAGTGCGCGGTGTGCGGGGCGCCCATCGCGGGCCGGTTCTGCGAGGCGTGCGGCCACGATTCGGCCCTGCCCCCGCTCTCGCGCGCGGCCGAGACCGTCGTGGTCGCTCCCGCGGAAGAGGTTGCGGCACAGGCGATCTGGACCGCCACCGTGACCGCGGACCGCGAATTCTACGAACGCGTACAGGCGCGCAAGGGTCCCGACGCCGACCAGGTGCAGTTCCCGTCCTACTACCCGCCGCGCCGGATCGCCTTGCGCGGCAACGATTTCCTGATCGGCAAGCGCAGTGTTTCGCAGGGCGTGCACCCGGACATCGACCTCGGCATCGCGCCGATCGATATCGGCGTCTCCCGCGCGCACGCCCGGCTGCGGATCGACGGCGACACGATCACGATCACCGACCTCGGCTCCACCAACGGCACCTCCCTCGACGGCAGCGACGACCTCATCCCGGCCGACACCCCGGTGCCGCTCGCCGACGGCGCGCGCATCCACGTCGGCGGCTGGACCACGATCACCGTGACCCGCGACCCCGCCGCCGCGGGGACGAGCGGGAACACATCGGACTGACCGACGTCTCGTCCCAGCGGACGAAATCCGACGAGGGCATTCGTCCGAAAAGACAAACGGGATGTTACCGCTCACATCTACACTGCCCCGGACCAGGTAGTGCAAGGAGCGACGTTATGCCAGGCAGTCCAGTCATGCGGGACCTCTTCCGGCGCAAGCCCATCGAGCAGATCGACGACGAGTCCAGCGGGCTGCAACGGGCCCTGGGCCTGTGGCAGCTGACCGCGATCGGGGTCGGCGGCATCATCGGCGCGGGGATCTTCGCGCTCGCCGGCGCGGTCGCGCACGAGAAGGCCGGTCCGGCCGTGCTGATCTCGTTCCTCATCGCCGGGGTGGCCAGCGCGGCGGCCGCGCTGTCGTACGCGGAGTTCGCCGGGCTGATCCCGAAGGCCGGATCGGCCTACACCTACGGGTACGCGGTGCTCGGGGAGCCGGTCGGCTGGTTCATCGGCTGGGATCTGCTGCTGGAGTACACCGCGATCGTGGCGGTGGTGGCGATCGGGATCTCGGGCTACATCTCGTTCCTGTTGGAGCAGTTGGACATTCACCTGCCGGTGTGGATGCTGGGCGCGCCCGGCACCGGCGCCGGGCACAAGGTGGATCTGTTCGCGGCGCTGCTGTGCCTGCTGATCGCGTACCTGCTGACGCGGGGCATCAAGGCGGCGGCGCGGTTCGAGACGGCGGTGGTCGGCATCAAGATCGCGGTCGTGCTGGTGGTGATCGTGGTGGGGGCCTTCTACATCAAGGGCGCCAACTACCACCCGTACTTCCCGTTCGGCTTCGGCGGCGCGGTGACGGGCGCCTCGACGGTGTTCTTCGCGGTGTTCGGCTACGACGCGATGTCCACCGCGGCCGAGGAGTCGGTGGACGCCAAGCGGCACATGCCCAAGGCGATCATCTACTCGCTGGTCGTCTCGATGGTGCTGTACGTGCTGGTCTGCCTGGTGCTCACCGGTATGCAGCGCTACACCGAGATCAATCCCAAGAGCGGCCTGTCCTCGGCGTTCGAATCCGTCGGCCTGTCCGGCCTGGGCAGCCTCATCGCGGCGGGCGCGATCGTCGGCATCATGACGGTCCTGTTCACCTTCATGCTCGGCGTCACCCGCGTCTGGTACTCCATGAGCCGCGACGGCCTGCTGCCCCGGTGGTTCGCCAAGACCGATCCGGTTCGCAAGGTGCCCACCCGCATCACCTGGATCGTCGGGATCGCCTCGGCCGTCCTCGCGGGCCTGCTGCCCATCGGCCAGGTGGCCGAGCTGACCAATATCGGCATCCTGCTGGCCTTCGTGGTCGTCTGCGCGGCCGTCATCGTCCTGCGCTACCGCCAGCCCGACCTCCCGCGCACCTTCCGCACGCCGCTCATGCCGGTCATCCCGCTCGTCGGCATAGCGTTCTCCGTCTGGCTCATCACCTACCTCGAACCCGTCACCTGGCTGCGCTTCGCCGTCTGGTTCGTCATCGGCATGATCATCTACTTCGCCTACAGCCGTCGGCACTCGCTGCTGGCTCGGGGATCCGAATCCTCGGGCGTGCGTTGACTATTCGCGTGAGGTGAGCGCCAGGGCGGTGACGAGCAGCAGCGCGCCGCCCCAGCCCCACGGCGAGAGGCGCTCGTGCAACAGCGTCACCGACAACACCGTCGCGGTGAGGGGTTCCAGCAGCGCGGCCACGGCGGCGAAAACCGCTGGGGCCGTGCGTAATCCACGGAAGTAGAGGGTGTAGGCGAGGGCCGTGGGCACACTCCCGAGATAGGCGGCGGTCGCCAGCGTGCCGGGCGACAGGGGAGGGGTCATGCCGAAGGGCAGGGCCAGCGGCGTCAGCAGCAGGCCACCGATGAGCATTCCGAACGCCGTGGTGCGCAAGGGGTTCAGCCCCGGCACGGGGGTGGTCGTGAGCAGGGTGAGGCAGGCGAAGCCGAGGGCGGCGGCGAGGGCCGCGCCGACGCCGAGCAGCAGCGACCAGTCCGCCGCGGCGTCGAGGCGCGAACCCGTGAGCAGGCCCAGCCCGGTGACGGCGAGGCCGATCGCGGCGAGGGTGCCGGAATCGGGCCGGCGGCGGTCGCGCACGGCCGCGCCCAGCGCCACGAACACCGGCAGCATGCCGATGGTGGTCATGGTCGCCAGGCCCACCGAGGTGGCCCGCACCGCAACGAAATACGCCCCCTGGAAGAACCCGAGCAAGGCCCCGGTGACCAGGATCCGGCGCGCGGCGGCCCGGGTGCGCGGCAGCCCGCGCAACCCGCCCGACAGCGCCAGCCCCACCACGGCCAGCGCCCCGCCCAGCAGTAGCCGATAGGCCGCCACCCCCAGCGGGTGCAGCCCCGTCGAACGGGCGAGCAGGGTCCCGGCGAGACCGCCGGTGCCCCAGAGGATTCCGGCGGCCACCAGGGCCACCGCGGAACGGTCGCGCGCGGGCGCGACGATGTCGACAGACATGAAAAGGAGTGCTCCTGCGTCGAAGGACAGCGAACGACGACGCGGGGCAGTCGGTTACCGGACTCCCGGCTGGAGGGCCGCCCCGCTCAGGCGGCGGGGGGCGGGGTGACGGAGAGGACTCGATGCACGAGCGCGAGCCTAGCACGGGCCTGATGAACATCATTTTCAACAACTGTGTCCAATTGGACACAGCCGCAATCGGACACGCCGGGAAATGAAACGGGTTCGACTTACACCCGTGTAAGACTGGCCACGCACAGTAATGCTCTCCTCATCACAGGAGGACGTCTATGGCGAATTCTGTTGCACCGCTCGATCTGCCCACACCCTTGGTGATCACCCTGGGAAATCTGAAGGGCGGCGTCGGCAAGACCACTTCCGCCTTTTTCCTCGCCGGTTACTTCGCACGGGTGCACAACCTGCGGGTACTGGTGATCGACGCCGACCCGTTGAGTCAGACCGGCTACTCCTGGTATCGCCGGTTGCTCAAGGGCGAGATCGAGGTGCCCTTCACCCTCATCGCGTTTCCCTCCCGGCACGTCGACGATTGCATCGCCGACAATTCCGGGAACTACGACGTGGTGATCGTGGATGCCGGAGGTGAATCGGCGGATATCTTCAAGGCCGCCATTCCCTCGACCGACGAGCTCGTGTTGTTGACGAGTGTGAGTCCCTCGGAGGTGAAACGAGTGCCGAGTACATACCGGGCCGCCGAGGAGGCGGCCGCCGACGCGGATCGCGAGATCCGGGTCCGAGTGCTGATGACGAAGGTTCCGGTCACGATGAAGAACGGCGTCAACGTCTCCACCGAATACCGCACCCAGCGTTCGCATCTGGAGGACGCCGGGTACGAGGTGTTCGAGTCCTATCTGAGCGCGTGGAAGTGGTATCGGGAAGCCGCCGATGGGGAAGTCGGCGAGGGGGCCGAGAATCCACTGCACGATCTGGGTGAATACGGCCGGGTCGGCGACGAGCTCGTCGCGCCCTACCGCGTCGCGCTGGGGGTGCCCGCCTGATGCCTCCGCAACGCAGGAAATCGGTCATCGGCGGCGCCGCCGCGGCCAATCCGCTCGCCGACACCGCCGAGCACACCCCACCGGTCTCGCCGCTGCGTGACGCGGAGTGGCGTCGCTCCGGCGCCGCGCTGTCGGTGGTTCCGCCCGCGCCCGATCCGGCGTCGAACGTGCTGACCATGCCGCTGCCCGATCCGGGCGACGGCCCGCTCAGCGAGCACGAGCAGGCGCAGCTCTCGGACTGCGAAACCTCCATCGGCACACTGCGACTGGCGTTCTGGGCGGCCGGGCGCGCATTGCAGATCGTGCGCGACGGCCGCCTCTACCGCGACGCCTACGCCACCTTCGACGACTACGTGGAACAGCGCTGGGACATGCAACGCTCCTACGCCCACAAGCTGATTCGCGCGTGGCCGCTCGCCGCCCGGCTGCATCCGATGGCCCCCGGCATCAACGAGGGCCAGATCCGGGAGTTGCTCCCGGTCGCGGCCGAACACGGCGAGGAGGCGGCGGTCACGCTCTACGCCACCCTCGCCGCCGGGGAGAGCAAGGTCACCGCGGGGAAGATCCGGGAGGCGATCGCGGTCCTGCCCGATCGCTTCGATCGCGAACAGGCCGTCGCGCGGTTGCAGTCCTGGCTGCGCGGCGAACTGCCCGAGGTCGCCGCGGCCGATCGCCCGGTGGATCTGTTCAGTTCGGTCGAATCCCGCCTGGTCGCCCTGGGTCGCCGGGTGGTCAAGAGCTCCGGCGAGGATCCGGACGCCGCCCGGGAATTCGCGGCGAAATTGCGTGATCTGGCCGCGCGTATCGAACAGCAATTGAGCGCCTGATACGCCCCGGGAAATGCCCCGCAACGGATAAACAATCCGATGCGGGGCATTTCTTCGTGATCATTGGGTTTTCGATTGGTTATCGCGTTGTTATCACTATCGGGTGTGTTCCTGTTTGTAATTGATTTGCGGTGGGCGAATGATTGCTCCTCGGATCCGCTGGACCGAATGCACATCGCGTCGTTTTTCGAAACTGTTCAAAGGAGCCGGGCAGAGCGTCCGGCCTCCGAAGAAAGGGATCGAAAGGACCGCATCATGGCAGGAATCAGCGAAGGTCGATATTCCGGGTATCTGCGGGGATTGCTCTGGTGGACGATGGGCGCGGCGGTGGTCGCGCTGGGCGCGCTCGGCGCGCTGGTCCTGACCTCCGGCCAGGCCCAGGCCCAGACCCTCGACATTCCGGGTATCGGCGTACTCGACCTTCCGGGCGAGATCCCGACCCCCGGCCCGCTGCCGGGCACGCTCGTGGCGATACCGGAAGACGTTGCGCCCGCCGTGCTTCCGGACACCGGCGAGATCGCCGCCGCGACCCCGGTTCCGGAGGTCACGGTCGAATCCGCCGCCGCCGATGTCTGGGCCGCCGTGCAATCGTTCGCCCCGGGCCTCGACTTGCGTTCGCTGCCAGGCTTTTCCGTGCCCGCCCCGCAGGCCGCGCCGCCCGCGGAGCCGCAGAAGTCGACCGGCCAGCTCGCCGTCGAGGCGGCCGAGTCCAAACTCGGCTCGAACTACTCCTACGGCTCGGCCGGACCCGACTCCTTCGACTGCTCGGGCCTGGTGCAGTGGTCCTACGAACAGGCCGGGGTGGATCTGCCCCGCACCAGCTACGAGCAGCTCGACTCCGGCACCCCGGTCGGTTTGGACGAACTCCAGCCCGGCGATCTGGTGTCGTTCTACGGCGGCCAGCACTCGGCCCTCTACGCGGGCGACGGCATGGTCGTCCACGCGGCGACGAGCGGCACCGGCGTGGTGATGTCGCCCATGGCGGAAATGCCCGTCACGGGCGCGCGCCGATTCTGAATTCTCATCCCTTCCGCGATGAATGCCGCTCGAGTCGTTCTTGCAAATGGCGTTACCGCTGTCCGCGCATCGCGCCCGAACCCGTACTGTCGCCACTGGGACGGCGGATTGTTCCGACGAAATCCTGTTGCCGCGCAAGGTCGTCGACGATACTGGACGGACGAGCGGTGGGCAGTGGAGGGGAAGCAGGTGGTCGAGGACAACCGGGCGAATTCCGGTGACGGACCGTTCGGACCTATTCGTCCGGAACACGCGGCAGACGGCTGGGAATTGGCCGGCGGCCCGGGGGAGTGGTGGTTGCGCAAGGACTTCGGCGAATTCCGCGGCCGGATCAAGGCGACGACCAGAACCACCTGCGCGTGGCGGATCGGCCGCCAGGACGGCAGCCTGATCCGGGAGGCGTCCGCGCGGTCGGTCGAGGACGCCAAGCTCGCCGCCGAGGACTGGTTCCGCCGGGCGAGTTTTCCCGGCTGAGGCGAAGTTTCGTTCCCGATCACCCGGGTACTGCGGCAACGCGCCCGCAACGATCAGGAGTTCGTCATGTCCGGCAACGGCTCGGGACACAAACCAGCGGTCATGCCCTCGGATGTCGGTGGCAAGCCCTCGGTGTTCGACCGCTTCGCGACCACCATCGGGGAACGGGTCTCCCAGCCCTGGTTCTTCAGCCTCTGCGTCCTCATCGTCGTGCTGTGGTTACCCACGCTCGCGCTGACCGACTTCGACACCTGGCAGTTGATCATCAACACGGTGACGACGATCATCACGTTCCTGTTGGTGGCGCTGTTGCAGAACACCCAGAAACGATCCGACGCCGCGGTGCAGCAGAAGCTCAACGCGATCGCCGAGGGTCTGGCGAATCTGATGGCGGCCGCCGCGCAGGACAATCGCGGACTCGCCGACGACCGCCGCGAACTGCTCGAGGCGGTCGGCCTGGAGAACCGGGAGAGCGCCGACTGAACTCAGCGCCGCGGCTCGGCCCGCTGCCGGGGCCGATGCGCGCCGACCTCCTGGCGCGGCCACTGCCGCCCGCTCGCGGCGAGCGCCGGATCGGCCACGGGCCGACGCCGTTCGGCGGCGCGCTCGGCCGAATCGATCTCGGCCAGGCCGACCAGCACGATCAGCATCATGGTCACCAGGGTGACGGTCACGATCAGCGGCGTGAGCAACTGCATGGGATCCGAACCGCCCGGCATCGCGTCGTGCCGGCCGTGCTCGGCGTGCATGGAAGCCATTCCGGTGTAATGCATTCCGCACACCGCGAGCCCCATGATCAGCGCCGCGCCGAGCGTGGCGGGATAGCCGTCCAGATGCAGCATGAACCACAGCGCGGCCGTCGCCGCCACCACCGCGATCACCAGCGACAGCGTCACCAGCCCGAGGTCGTAATGGATGTCGGCCGCGCAGCGCATGGCGTACATGCCGAGATAGTGCATCGACGCCACGCCCAGTCCGGTGATCGCCCCGCCCAGCGGCAGCGCGATGATCTCCCGGCTGCCGCGCACCACGATCGACAGCCCGACCCACACCACCACGATCGCTATGGCCGCGCTCGCCAGTGTGATCGGCATGTCGTAGTGGACGGTCACGCCCTTGATGGCGAAGCCGAGCATGGCGGTGAAGTGCATGACCCAGATGCCCGCGCCGCCGAGCGCCACGGCCGCGGCGATCAGCCAGCCGCCGGGCCGTTCACCGGCTCGCGCGTGGAAGGCGCAGCGCAGACCGAGGATCGAGCCGATCACCGACATGAGATACGACAGGGCCGGGGTCACCCAACCGTGGTTGAAATGGTCCAGTTCCAGCACAGCTTCTCCGTCGTTCGGTCAGACGTCGATCAGATGGTCGGGCGTGCGGGTCGGGCACACCTTGTGCACGAAATCGCGGCGCAGCGCGTGGTAGGGCTCGCCGGGGTCGTGGAAGTTGCGCCACATGTGGCCCAATTCCGTTGCGCGGTAATCGGATAGCGATCGCTCCGCCTCGTCCGCCGCGCGGCGGCGCTTCTTGCGCACCAGGCGGTCCGCCAATTCCGGTGCGGCCGAAAGGGTTTCGGCGTCGCGGCGGACCCGGTCCCAGAAGTGGGCGGCGTCGCCCGGCAGCGCGCGGTCGACCAGGCCCAGGGCCACGGCGGCGCGCGCGCCGACCGGCAGCGCCTCGGTGGTAAGGCGTTCGGCGGTCGCCGCGCCCACCCGGCGCGGCAGGGTGTAGGTCCAGTACTCCGACCCGTACAGGCCCATCAGCCGGTAGTGCGGATTGAGGACGGTCGACGCCCGGCACCACACCTCGTCGGCGGCCAGCGCGAGCATCACCCCGCCCGCCGCGGCGTTCCCGGCGAGCGCGGCGACGACCAACGTATCGGTGGTGGTGAGGATCGCCTCCACCAGATCGTCCATCGCGTTGATATTGGCCCAGGACTCCGCGGCCGGATCGGGCGCGGCCTCGATGACGTTGAGATGGATGCCGTTGGAGAAGAAGTCGCGGGCCGGGCCGAGGACCAGCACGTTCACCGGCCGGGTGGCGGCCTCGCGGTAGGCGGCGAGCAGGCGGCGGCACTGCTCGGTGCTCATCGCGCCGCTGGTGAAGGCGAATTCGAGGTAGCCGACCTCGTTCTCCTCGCGGTAGCGGATCTCCGACCAGGTGTCGCGGGTGGCGGCCTCGGCGGGCGACACCGGCGCCTCGGGGATGCCGGGCGGCAGGTCCGCTCCCAGCGCGGTCGTCGCGGGCATCTTGAAAGTGGTTGGGCCGCCGGGGATTCGGCGCGGGCGCAGTTGGGGCAGCCAGACCGCGCCGTCGACGGTCGCGCGGCAGATCGCGCCGTCGCGGGTCGCGATCACCGCGCCCGGCGCGCCACGCAGGCGGTCCTCGGGGTGGCCGCCGTGCACGAAGAACTCGCGGCCGTACAGCTCGTCGAGCACGCCGGGCTGCGAGTCGGCGGCGCGCAGGCGGCGCAGCACGGTCGCGGTGTCGTCGGTGGTCCAGTCGATCCGCCGGTACTGCTGAGCGTGGTAGGGCCGCAGCACGCCGCGCACGTCGGGCCGATCGTAGTCGAGCGGCTCCGGCACGAAAGCGCCTGTGGCGTAACGATTCACGGCCGTCAGCACCGCGCGCACCGCGGCGTCGGCGACCTCGGTGCGGTAGAGCTCGCTCTTTCCGCACGCCGCGACCGGGAACGGTTCGGTAGCCCAGATCGGTCCCGCGTCCATCTCCGCGACCGCCTGCAACACGGTGACGCCCCACTCGTCGGCGCCCTCGTGGATGGCCCAGTCCAGCGACGACGGCCCGCGATCGCCCTTCGGGCCGGGATGCACGATCAACACGGTGTGGGCGGACCAGATGTCCTCCGGAATCGCCGAGGTCAGCATGGGTGCGATGAGGAGATCCGGGGCGAATTCCGCCACCTTGGCCCGGACCGTGTCCTCGCCCAGCGCCAGCACGACTCCCACGCGATGCCCCCGCTCCCGCAGCTCCGCGTGCACACGCTGGGTGAGACTGTTGAAAGCGCTGGCAACCAGCAGGATCCGCACGGCCGTGCCTCCTTCTCGGGAGTTCCGGGTGTTAGGCCGTGAAGGAACGTAGTCGTCCTTTCCACCCGACGCATCCGGTGGGATGGTTGCAATAGCCAACCGTGGGTCGGAAATCGCCTTGTACAGCAGTAAGTTTGGCAAGGTGATTTAGATCACCCCCTAAGCGGCGGCGCTGCCGGGCGTGAATGCGTTTGACCTGCAAGACTTTACGCTGTCAGCCTCCGAAAACGGCTTGCCGCAACACCTTTCGAGAAGCCTCGATCCGACCCCGTCTCACCAGCGCCGCGCCGCGGTTCGCCCACGTCGGACGGCCCGCGCGGAAAACGATCCCAGCCGGAAGCGCTTCGGCTCCGAATACGGGGTGGCGCGGCTCATCCTGAGGGCCACGCCGCCTCGGATACGGGCCGGTGTCGTCGCCTCGGCGGCGGCACCGGCCGCGACCCTCGGGGGATCAGTCGGCGCGGGTGATCGTCGGCTGTTCCGTCCCGCCTCGGCCTGCCCGGTCCGCCGGACCCCGCGTGCCGGGGGCGGGATCGGGAGGTTCGAGGTGGGACCACGGGGCGGCCTGTTCGAGCTGGGCCGCGAGGCGCAGCAGGAGCGATTCGCTGTCCGGCGGCCCGATGAATTGGGTTCCCAGGGGCAGATTCTCGGGGGTCCGGTGCAGGGGCACGCTCATCGCGGGCCGCCCGGTCACATTGGCCAGTGGCGTGAACGGGGTGGCGGCCATGGTGGCGAAGACGGTCTCGCGGAAGATCTTGTGCCGGGTCACCCAGCGGCCCGCGCCCAGCTGCAGCAGCGGACCCACCACCGACTCCAGTGCCGAATGCAGCGGTCGGCTGCCGACCCGCGGCGGTGGCTCGGCGACCGTGGGGGTCAGCAACAGATCGTGGTCGGCGTGCAGCGCGGCCAGCGCGCGGGCGTAGTCGTTCCAGCGTTCGTAGGCGTCGATCAGCTCCCGCGCCGACAGCGCCCGCCCGGCCGCGGCCAGCGCGCGCGTGTCGAAATCGAAGGCGCGCTCGGGCGCTCCGGTGCGACGACGGGCCCCGGCCACCTCGGCGGCGGCGTGCGCGGTCCACACCGTGGTGAAATCGGTCGCGAACCGGATGCCGTCGATCTTCGGTGCGGCGTCGACGATTTCGTGACCGAGGGATTCCAACAGGGCCGCGGTCCGCTCGACGGCGTGCGTCGCCTCGGCGTGGATCGGCGTGCCCAGCGGCGACCGCCGATCGACGGCGATGCGCAACTTCCCCGGCGGTGTCCGCACGGCCTCGGCGTACGCGCCGCCCGGCCGCGGCCGGTAGTAGCGCGCCCCGGGATCGGGCCCCGCGAGCACGTCGAGCATGACCGCCGAATCGCGGACCGTGCGCGAGAGCACCCCGTCGGCCGCCAGCCCGTGCAGCGCGTCGCCCCCGCTCGTCCCGCACGGCACCAGGCCGCGTCCGGGCTTCAGGGCGAACAGCCCCGTCCACGCCGCCGGGATGCGCAGCGAACCGCCCCCGTCGTTTCCGCCCGCCACCGGCACGATGCCCGCCGCCACGGCCGCCGCCGAACCACCCGACGAACCGCCCGGCGTGCGCTCGGGATCCCACGGATTGCGGGTCGCGCCGAACGCCGAACTCTCGGTGACGGCCTTCATCCCGAACTCCGGCGTGGTCGTCTTACCGAAGATCACCAGCCCCGCGTCCAGCCACCGCCGCACCAGCAGACTGTGCTCCTCCGCCGGAATCGCTTGCAGCGGAGCGGTTCCCGCCGAGGTCGGATATCCCGCGAAATGCTGTTCGAGATCCTTCACCAGGAACGGCACCCCCGCCAGCGGACCGGTGAGCGGACCCGCCGCCCGCGCCCGGCCCACCTCGGCCAGCAGGATGGCCATCGGATTGAGGACCGGACCCACCCGCTCGTAGCGGGCGAGCGCGAGCTCGAGCAGTTCGAGCGGCCGCACCTGCCCGTCCGCGACCAGCCGAGCCAGGCCGACGGCGTCGTGGGCCCGGTATTCGTCGTAGCGCATGACCAACGATAGATCCGGGCGCCCCGTTCCGGCCGCGACCAGCTAGCCGACGGATTCGATGAACGCGGTCACCGCGTCGACGACGGCCTCGGGCTGTTCCTCGGGAATGTAGTGACCCGCATCGGGAATCAGGACGCCGCGCGTATTCTCCGCCCAGGGCGTCAGGGAGGCGGCCATATCCGGGATCGAGCCGCGGGACGAGGAGATGCCCAGGACCGGGACGGTCAAGGGGCCTCGATCGAGTGCGGCGCGATTGCGGCGCGCCGACTCCGGCGCGTCGCGGTAGTAGCCGAGCAGCGCGCGCAGGCCGTCGCCTGCCGCGAGGGCGGCGGCGTAGTGGTCGATCTCGGCGCCGTCGAACACGTCGGGTGTCAGTGCCTTGGTCGTCAGGAACCATGACACGTAGGCGCGCTCGCGACCGGCCAGCAGCGTCTCGGGCAGATCGGGCACCATGTGGAACGCGAAATGCCATGTCTTCCAGAACTTCTCGGGATCCAGGGGCACGGCGTCCGGAAGGGTGATGCCGGGAATTCCGGCGTCCAGCAGTGCCAGTCCGTGCAGCCGCTCGGAATGGTTCAGGGCGAGGGAGAAGGCGACCCAGGCCCCGATGTCATGGGCGGCGAGCCAGTATGTCGGCACGTCCAGCTCGGTCACCGCGGCCTGGACGAACTCCGCGACGGTGTGCGTGTCGTAATCGCCGTGCGGCCGATCGGAATGGCCCTGGCCGGGCAGATCGATCGCGATCACCCGGAATCGCCGGGCCAGACCCGGCAGCACCCCGCGCCACGCCCACCAGGTCTGCGGGAATCCGGCGAGCAGGACGACGGCGGGGCCCTCGGGCCGACCGCCCGCCACGACATGCAGCCGAATGCCGTGCGCGTCGACCCAGCGATGGGCGAAGCCCGCGAGGTCGGGGAGCGGGAGTTCCGGAAGGGGGTGCCCCGCCTGCGCTGGGGTCGCTGTGTTGGTCATGTCTCGAACCTAGCCATCTTGAACTGTTTGGTTCAAGATAGGATGAGAAAGACCACAACGGACGGAGGCGCACGGGATATGGCCGGTAGGAAGCAGTTCGACATGGACGTCGCGCTCGACGCCGCGATGCTCCAGTTCTGGCGCACCGGCTACGCCGACACCTCCCTGGACGACCTGTCGCGGGCGACCGGGCTGAACCGCAGTTCCATCTACTCCTCGCTCGGCGACAAGGATTCGCTGTATCTGCGCTGCCTGGACCGCTACGCCACGCGGTACGGCACCCGATACGACCAGGCCCTCTCGGCGGCCCCCGCGGACCCGCTGCGTGCGATCCGGGGCTTCTTCGACGTCACCCTGCACCGCATCGCCGACCCCGACCTGCCGGACGGCTGCCTGATCAGTCAGACCACAATGGCCATAACGACTTTGAGCCCCGCCATCGCCGCCCGAGCCCTCGACGCCCTCGCCTCCCAGCGAGAGCGACTTCGAAACGCCTTGTCCGCCACGGGATTATCCGCCGAGGACGCCGAGAATTTCGCCGTTCACCTCGCGGCGGTCAACCAGTCACTGGCGGTGATGAGCCGGGGCGGGGCGAGCGGGCAGCAGTTGCGCACCATCATCGACATCAGCCTGGGCGCGCTCGCGCGGGCGTTGTAGGTCCGGCGTCGGTCGCTCCGCCGCGCTGGGAAGCGGCGCGAATTCCGTTCCCGGACGGTCGATTTCGATCGTGCCGTCGGCGAGATCGAGGACCATGCAGCCGAGGCGGTCGCCGCGGGTGATGTAGTGGGCGCGCAGGGGAGTGATCCGGATCTCGCCCGCGCGCATCCGCCCGGCGAACAGCGAGTCGCCGTCGCGGTGGCATTCGGCCCACTCGTACAGATCGGCCCACGCCTCCAGACCGTTCGGGTCGAATTCGTGATCGTAGGCGTACAGCGTGGAGGTCACGTTCGCGGCGGCGGCGGTCAGCCAGGCCAGGGCCGCGGCCCGGCCGCGCGCCACGCAACGACCGGCTACCTCGATCTCGATCTCCGGATGGAAGTGCCGTTCGGCGACCGCGGCGAAGTCCCCGGCATTGTGCCGGACCAGATAGTCCTCGTAGGTGGCCCGATCCATCTTCGAATGGAACCCCGCAGCGGCTCGAATTGCAATGGCAATGGTTCAGCGAAACTCCGCCGCGTGATCGGCGGCCCACTCCGCGAAGGTGCGCCCGGGTCGTCCGGTCACCGATTCGACGGTGGGCCCGACCGGGGCGGGACCGGTGCCCGCGGCCGCCCACAGATCCAGAACGGGCCGGAACATGAACTCCGCCGCCTCGTCGTAACCGATCCGCTCCAGCCGGATCGGCTCGCCCACCGCCTCGGCCAGAATGTCGATCATCGCCCGGAACGACAGCGACTCGGGACCGGTGAGCGGGTAGATCGCGCCCGCGTGCCCGGGCTCGGTGAGGGCCGCGACGGCGGCGTCGGCGAGATCGGCCTCGTGGATCGGATTCTGCTGCACGTCCGGAAACGGATGCCGCACAACACGTTCGGCGGCGATCGAGTCCCGCCACAGGCGCGCGTTGGACGCGAAGGCCCCGGGCCGCAGAATGGTCAGCGGCAGCCCGGACTCGCGCAGCGGACCCTCCACGGCCAGATGGCGATCGCCGATCGGATTGCCCGGGGCCTCGGCCGCGATCGAGGACAACAGCACGATGTGCCCCACCCCGGCGGCCCGCGCCGCGGCGAGGAAATGCTCTAGGCCCGGACTCGCGGCGTACAGGAACACCCGGTCCACGCCGTCGAGCGCGGCGGCGTAGCTGCCCGGATCGTCGGGATCGGTCGCGGCCACCGCCACATCGGCGGGCAGCTCGGTGTCCTCGGGCCGGGAACTGACCGCCCGCACCGCGTGTCCGGCGGCGCGCAGGCGGTCGATGACCGTGCGGCCGACGAGGCCGCGCGCGCCGGTGACGAGAAACGTCATTCGTCTTCTCCTTCTGAATTTTTCGCTGTCGCGAGGTGAGCGAGGATGCGCCGCAACTGTTCTCCGTACCGCTGTTCGAATTCCGTTGTGCGCGGCTCGATCCCGAACAGGTCCCGCACCATGTCGGGCAGCAGGACCGGCGCGGCGACCATGCCGATCACCGCCAGCTGGAACGCCGCCGGATCCAGGTCGGCGGCGACCTCGCCGCGGTCCTGCCGGGCCCGGGTCGTCGCGAGGTCGGACTCCGCGGTCGACGGCGGAATCGGCGCGGCATCGGACAGGGCCCGCCACACCGCGAGCCGGACGCCGCGCGGGTCGGCGAGCATGTGGTGCAGATACCGCAGGACGAGCTCCGCGATCGGCGCGTCCGGATCCGCGAATTCGGCCTCCCGGTCCAGCCACTGCCGCTGCAACGCCCGATACAACCCCGCCTTGCCGCCGAAGTAGTACGTGATGAGCTGCTTGTTCACCCCCGCCCGCTCGGCGATCTCACCGACCCGCGCCCCGGCGAACCCCCGGGTCGAGAACTCGTCGAAGGCCGCCTCCAGCAAGCACTTCCGGGTGCGGTCGGCATCGCGTCGGCGGGTCTCCGGTTCGGCGGCGGGCACGGCCTCCACCGTACCGGACAATTTTACAGATGGTTGATTACCCTTCGCCTCACGATCCAGCTCGACCAAGCGCCCGAGCACGGGCAGGGCGCGGGCCAGGGTCGTGCGGTCGGCGGGGGACAGCCGCGCGACGAGGGGCGCCAGATGCCGCACCCGATCGTCGTGCCGGGAGCGCCCGACCCGCCGCCCGGCCGCGGTGAGCCGCACCAGCGTTGCCCGCCGGTCGGTCGGATCGGGTCGCCGCTCGACCAGTCCGTCCCGCTCCAAACGGCTTACGAGTTGGGTCAGCCCCGGCTGACTGAGCTGTTCGGTCCGGGTCAGCTCGGTCAGCCGCAGCGGTCCGTCGGCGGCAGCGAGCGTGTCGAGGACCGACAGCGTCGTGAACGACAGCCGCTCCCGGGTGGGGATGCGGATGTAGAAGCGGTTGAAGTTCTCCACGGCCGCGGTGAGGGCCGAGACGTACGCGTCGGTGTGATCCACCCTGGAAATATATCCACTACTTATATAAATTGCGGGTATGACCCTGGAGCGGCCCAGCCCGATTCACGTCCCCGACGAGGTCCTCGCCGATCTGCGCCACCGCCTCGAGCGGACCCGCTGGTTCGACGATGTCGGCAACGCGGACTGGTCCTACGGCGTCGACGGCGGCTACCTCCGCGAACTCGTGGACCACTGGCGCACCGACTACGACTGGCGGCGCGCCGAGGCCGCCATGAACGCCTACGACCACTATCGCGTCGAAATCGACGGCGCCCCCATCCATTTCATGCGCCGCCCCGGCGTGGGTCCGAACCCGATCCCGCTGATCCTCAGTCACGGCTGGCCGTGGACGTTCTGGCACTGGTCCAAGGTCGTCGACCCGCTGGCCGATCCGGGCGCGCACGGCGGCGACCCCGCCGACGCCTTCGACGTGATCGTGCCGTCGCTGCCCGGCTTCGGCTTCTCCGGTCCACTGCCCGCCCGGCCGGACATGAACTTCTGGAAGATCGCCGACCTGTGGCACGTCCTGATGACCGAGGTGCTCGGCCACGACCGCTACGCCGCGGGCGGCTGCGATGTCGGGGCGCTGATCGCCGGGCAGCTGGGCCATCGCTACGCCGACGAGCTGTACGGCATCCACATCGGCTCGGGCCAGATGCTCACCCTGTTCAACGGCGACCGCGCCTGGGACATCACGGGCGGTCACCCCCTGCCCGAGGGGCCGCCCGAGATCCGCGGACGCCAACTCGCCCTGGAGAAGCGCTTCGCCGTCCACCTCGCCGCGCACATGCTCGCCCCCAGCACCCTCGGCCACGCCCTCGCCGACTCACCCGTGGGCATGCTGGCCTGGATCCTGGAACGCTGGGCGCACTGGAGCGACACCGGCGGCGACATCGAATCCGTCTTCGGCAAGGACGATCTGCTCACCCACGCCATGATCTATTGGGTCACCAACACTTTGCCCAGCTCGATGCGCACCTACGCCAACAACAATCGCTACCCGTGGACCCCCGACCACGACCGCGTCCCGCAGATCGAGGCGCCCACCGGCCTCACCCTGGTCGGCTACGAGAATCCGCCCGGCGTCGGAACCGACCGGCGCGCAGCGCATTTCCGCGCCAGCGCGCGCGGTTCCTGGTACAACCTGGTCGAGGTCACCGCGCACGAGCGCGGCGGCCACTTCATCCCGTGGGAGATCCCCGGCGCGTGGGTCGAGGATCTGCGCCGGACCTTCCGCGGCCGCCGATGATCACCCCGTAGGATGACCCATTGGCGAGGTTTGGTACGGAGCTCGAAAGGATGCGAGCATGCGGGCGATCAAACGGATCTGGCACTACGCGAAGGCGTTCGGCAGCATGCGCCGGAATCGGACGGACCTGATGGGCTGGCTGATCCGCAGGCCGCAGCTGCTGTTCAGCACGCTGACCTACGAGACCATGCTGCTGTTCTCGAATCGCCTGGACCCGAAGCTCAAGGAGCTGGCCGAGCTCAAGATCGCGGGCATGATCAACTGCGAGTACTGCCTGGACATCGGTTCGGCCCTGGCCAATTCGGGCGGGCTGACCGAGCGGCAGATCACCGAACTGCCGCGCTATCAGACCAGCGACGCCTATTCCGAGCTGGAGAAGCTCGTGCTGGCCTACGCGGAGGCGGCCACCAAGACCCCCGCGGTCGGCATCGCGGAACTGCGCGAGCAGCTGCTCACCCAGCTGACCAAGGGTCAGCTCGCCGAGCTGGCCGCCGCGATCGCGTGGGAGAACCAGCGCGCCCGGATCAACCAGGCCCTCGGCGTCCGCGCCACCGGCATGGCCGAGGGCATGACCTGCGCGCTGCCCGAACAGCGTTCGGCCTGAACGCGGTTCGAGCCTGGCCCTTGGTGTCCCGGGGCCCTTTGGCGTCCCGGGTGGGTCTCACGGGTAGGGCAGTGGACTCTCGCCGCGCTGCCGCAACAACAGGCTCATGTACCCGATCTCCTGGGTCTGATCCTGGATCATGCCCCGCGCGACCCGCGCGACCGCGGCCGAGCGCAGCCGCGGTATCGCCGCCTGGGCCATATCGATGCCGCCCCGGTGATGCCGAATCATCAACTGGAGGAAGCGGATCTCGGCGTCGCGGCCCTTGGCGCGGCCCAGCGCGTTGATCTCGTCCCAGGTCGCCATGCCGGGCATCGCCGCGGGCGGATGCTGCGGCATGGCCATCCCCGCGTGTTGCGGGGCGGCCTCCGGTCCCGGCCGCAGCGGCGCCTCGATCAGCATCAGCCATCCCCGCATGGTCCCGATCTCCTGAATCTGGTTGGCGCTCACCTGCTGTGCCAGCGTCACGATCGCCGGGTCCGCGCCCTTGTCCAGGTTCTGGGTCAGGAAGATCGCCTGCTCGTGATGTACGGACATGTCCTGGGCGAAGTCGATCTCGGCGTCGGTGAGCCGCACGGTGTTCGTGGTGTCGGCGGTCCGCGGCCACCAGAGCGGCCCCAGCGCCGCGCCCATCACCAGCAGCAGGGCGGCCAGGCCCAGCGCGGGCACGAGCAGCAGCCAGTGTTTCCCGATCGGTCTCATCTCAGGCTCCGACGGTCGATTCCTGGTTCTGTGGTGGGGTGTTCATGTCCCTCACGCTCCCACGGTCGATTCCTGGTTCGGTGGGGGCGTGTACACGTCGTTGTCCAACTGGATGACCATGAACCCGTTGTCGCTGCACGTGGTCCACAGCTGGGTGCCGTGCCACTCCGGCGGCGACAGGCACCAGTCCGAGGACAGATCGCCGTTGAACGACAGCGCGCCACGGGCCTGTAAGGCGTTGAGCACGTTGGGATTTCCGGTGAACGCCGCCCGCGCCATGGAGATGAAGCTCAGCAGCGGCAGCCCGATCACCGACGCCTGCGCGTGCGGCGAGTTGACCAGGTTCAGGTTCTCCCCGGTGCGGGCGGGCGGGTTGTAGTAGGCGATCTCGTGGATATTGCCCGGATCGCGCACGTCGAACACCCGCACCCCCGACGACAGCCACGAGCAGGCCATGGCCGTCGGATCGTCGGGCCGGTC
This sequence comes from Nocardia sp. NPDC003482, assembly GCF_053588115.1. NCBI lineage: Bacteria > Bacillati > Actinomycetota > Actinomycetes > Mycobacteriales > Nocardiaceae > Nocardia > Nocardia sp. NPDC003482. The sequence goes on along the minus strand of NZ_JBSFPI010000003.1, from coordinate 353,546 downwards.
CACCGTGCAGTAGTGCGGATCGTAGGTGAGCACCGACCCGCCCTGCGACGAGCGCACGTTCTCGTCGATGTTCTGCGGCACGTCGATCGCGAGCTTGACCTTCTGCACGATCCGGATGTTCGCCGGATCGGCCACATCGATGAGTTTCACACCGCCGGAACCGATTTCGTCGGGCGTGAAGGTGTAGGGGTGACCGTGGTAGGTCACCGGGATGCTGTGCTGGGTGACCTGCCCGTCCAGCCAGAACCGGTGACCCAGGTGCGGCACCTGCGGATTGGGGTCGCGCCGCTGCACCGCGCTGATGTCGAGGATCGTCATTCCCGCCCACGCCGACAGGTACAGGGTGTTGCCATCGGGGCTGATGCCGAAGCCGTGCCCCTCCACACCGGTCAGGCCCTGCCAGATGATGTGCGGATTCGCCGGATCGGACACGTCGATCGCGCTGAGCAGGCCGGGGAACACGCCCGAGGCCCAGTAGGTGTTGCCGTCGGGGGAGAAGCCGCCCTCGTGCGACAGGAACGGCAGCGGCATGGTCATATCCGTGCCCGCGCCCCGGTTCAGCAGCCGCGGATGCGCGCAGTCGGAGATGTCGTAGATGGAGAAGTAGCCGCCGCCGACGACGCCCAGCGGCACCGAGGACGCGGCGAGCAGTTGGCGGCTCTTGCTGATCTTGAGTGTCTCGAATGTGCCGCCGGTCATCGCGGGTTCGCGTAACATGTCCGTGCGCACGGGATTTCGCGGATCCGACACGTCCAGGACGGTCACGCCGCCGTCGCCCTGCAACACCCCGCCGGGGAAGAACGTGCCGGTGTAGGAGCAGTGATCGTAGGAGGCCGACAGCATGCCGCCGCCGGTCCCCTGGTATCCACCGACGAACGAGGTGTTGCAGGTGTAGCCCAGTTTGCTGCGCCCGTTGTCGCGGTCGGCGACCGGAACATCGCCCTGGAGACCGGTTTCCGGCGACGAACCCGGGCCGCAGTCGGCCGTCGGCACCGATTCGGTGCCCACCTCGGTGAACGTCGCGAGGTCGTCCTGGGCGGCCGCGGGTGTGGCGGGGACCAGCCCGGCGAGCACCACCCCCACCGCCATCAGGCAGCCGGGTACCAATCGAGACCGCATGTGCACCACCCTCTTCGCTTCGCACCCATCCCGGTCGAATTCTGCTCGCCGCTCGTGCGACCGGTCAGTAGCAGGAATTTGCCGTGGCGCACGGGAACTCGGGGCTGGGGAGAATACGGCGGTCGCCGCCGCCCGGGCCGCGACCGCCAGGAGGTGCCCGATCATGAATACGACGGCATTGGGACCGGACAAGCTGCGCGGTTACGCGCGTCTGGGCAATCTGTATTTCTTCGATCCGCATCTGTTCATTTTCGCGGGTCTCTCGTTGCTGCCCACCGCGGTGCTGCGGGACGGGTGGAATTGGATTTCCTTCGTATTGCTGAGCGCGGGGTATTTCCTCGTCCATCACGCCACCGCGGCCTTCGACGACATCACCGGATTCAAGGACGGCTCCGACGCGCGCAATTATCTGGGCAATCCCAGTTATCTGCGCAAGGCCGAATCCAAACCGCTCATCACGGGTCAGCTGGAATTGCACGAGGCCCGTTGGTGTGCGTGGTTGTGCGCGGTGGTCGGAGTGGCGCTCGTGCTGACCGGATTCCTGCTCGCACCGCATCATCCGGTCTGGCTCATCGTGTTCTCCTTCGTCGCGATCCTGTTGTGCGTGCAGTATTCCTACGGGCTGAACCTGAGCCGGTACGGCGGTCAGGAACTGGTGCTGTTCTTCGGTTTCGGGCTTCCGGTGGTGGTGCTGTACGCGCTGTTCACCGGGACCATCGCGGCGGTCGCGGTGATGGAGTCCGTGCTGATCGGGTTGTATTCCGTTCTCGTGTCGATGTATTCGAACCTCAACGATCTCGAGGTCGACCGGAACAACGGCCGCATCAATCTCGCCACCACCACCGACGAACGCGGATACGCCCGCGTCGTGGCGGCGGTGGCGGTGGCCGAACCGGTCGTCGCCATCGTCTTCGCGCTCACCACATCGGTTTCCTGGTGGTATCCGATCGCCTTGATTCCGACCTACGCGCTGCGAATCGTCCAGTACCGTAAGGGTTTCGCGGATCGCGATCCGCTGCTCGCTCGGCAATACGGACGTCGCATTCACGAACTGGGGATAGCGCTGCTGGTGCTGGTCAACATCTTCGCGCTGCACTGATTCGCCCCGAGGAAGGGTTTTGTCATGTCGGATCAAGAGGTCGTCGTCGAGGCCGTGTCGGTCGGCAAGGAGTTCGCCGTCGGCGAGGTGACCGTGCCCGCGGTGCGCGAGGTCAGCCTGACCGTGCGCGCGGGGGAGATCCTGGCGATCGTCGGCAAGAGCGGCAGCGGGAAGTCCACGCTGTGCAATCTGCTGTCCGGGCTGGACCGCCCCACCAGCGGAACCGTGCGGCTGCTCGGCCGCGACATCGCCGACTACGACGAGACGGCGATGTCGCGGCTGCGGGCGAGCCGGATCGGCTTCGTCTTGCAGAAGGACAATCTCGTGCCGTCGCTGACGCTCGCCGAGAACGTCGCCGCCCCACTGATTTTCGCGGGCACCAAGCCGAAGGCCGCGCTGGCGGCGGCCGCGGCGATCCTCGCCGAGGTCGGGCTCGAGCACCGCCGCTCGGCGTGGCCCGCGCTGGTGTCCGGCGGCGAGGCGCAGCGCGCGGCGGTCGCGCGGGCCTGCGTCGGACAGCCCGCGATCGTGTTCGCCGACGAGCCGACCGGCGCGCTGGATTCCGAGAACGGCCGGATGGTGATGGAGCTGTTCCGCAAGCTGGTGACCCAGCACAACTCGGCGGGCGTGATCGTCACCCACGACCTGGATCTGGTCGGCGACGCCGATCATGTGATCCGGCTCGTCGATGGCCGCGTCGAGGAAGAGCGGGTGGGCGCGTGAGCGGCCTCGACTCGGCCGGGCTGGTCGCCCGCGCCCTGGCCCGGAGCTGGTGGCGACGCCCGATCCGGCTCATCGCCGCCATCGTCGCGGGCGTCGGCGGCATCATGCTGACCACGGCCGTGCTGTTGCTCGCGGCCACCGTCATGGGCGCGATCCGCAACGCGCCCGTCCAGGGCGTGGCCGACGGAACCCTCGCCGTGGAGGCGCAGTCGCAGGCGGGCATGTCCCCGGCGATGGTGTCCACCATCGCCGCCGCCTCCCAGGGCGCCACGACTTCCCGTCTGCTGGTTGCCAATACCGAACTCGACACCGGCGGCCGGTTCCGGCCCGTCATCGTGCTCGGCGTCGATCCGCTGCTGCCCGGCATGCTCGATCCCGCGGCGCTGGCGCTCGACGACGGCCGCGTCACCCTCACCCCGGGCGCGGTGTACCTGGCGAAGCCGTGGGCGAGCGAGCACGGCATCGCCACCGGCGACGACATCGCCGTGTCCACCTCGACGGGGGTGGCGCGCTGGAAGGTCGCGGGCCTGCTGCGCGCGGACTTCGCCAATCGCGGCGCGGTCGTCGTCGCGCCGCTCGCCGATGTCGCCGCCGCCTTCGACCGGGGGCCGAATACCGATGTGCTGCTGGTGAAACCGGGTCGGCTCGACGAATCCGCCACCCGCGCAAGCGTTTCCGCGGTGCTCGACGGCGCGGCCGTGGTCAAGGATCCGGCGGACCTGTTCTCCGGGTTCAACCGCACGTTCAAGACGCCGCTGTCGATCCTGGCCATGTTCGCGGCCATCGCGATCCTCACCGCGAGCGTGGTGCTGTTCCTGACCTGGCGGCTGGTGCTCACCGACGCCGGGCCGATCCTGTCGCGGCTGCGGCTGCTGGGGGCGCGGCCCCGGGATCTGATGCTCGGCTCGGGGGCGGTGATGATCCCGATCCTGCTGGTCACCTATGTCGTCGGCGCGGCGGCCGGGCTGGTGCTGGGTCGTCGGCTGTCGGCGTTCACCACGCAGATCACCAACCTCACCCAGCAGGCCCTCAACCCCGGATTCCCTTGGCTGCCAGCGGTTGTCGGAGCGTTCGGCGGGGCGATCGTGATGTTCGGGGTGGCGTGGCTGTCCGGTCTGCTGCGGTTGCGGAGGGTGGCCGCGATCGACGCGGTGAGCAATCGCGACACCGTGGCCGTCGCGCCGTCGCGGATCACCGTGCCGCTGGTGACCGCCGCCGCGGCGCTGGTGCTCGCGATCGTCGTACTCCTCTTCGCGCCGACCCTGGTGAAGGCCGCCGCGCTGGTGCCGCTGCTGTACTCGGTGGCGGTGTTCTGCACGGTGGTGCCGGTGCTGGCCGGAATCGTGCTGCGGCGCAACGCCAACGGGCCGACCGGCCTGTTCGTCGGGCGTCACCTCGAGGTGGGCTGGCGGCGCAACGCGGCCTTGAGCATCACCTTCGCCGTCGCCATGGTCACCGCGCTGGCGATGTCGGGGGTGTCCACGAGCATCAAGAACGAGGTCGGCCATTCCGTCGACCGCTGGTCCACGGTGGATCTGTTCGTACAGGCCGCGCCCACCGGCGAACTGCTCACCGGCGAGGCCATGCCCACCGCGCTGGCCGCCGAACTCGAGCGCGTCCCCGGAGTACGGACGGCCTACGGGTTCTCCTATGCCAGCGTCGGCATCGACGGCGCGCGCTATCCGCTGTGGTCGTGGAGCGGTTCGCGGCTGGGCGAACTCACCCGGCTGCGGGTGACCGACGGCCCGGCGAACGTGCTGGAGAGCCTGACCGGCGACACCGTGGCGGTCACCTCCAATTTCGCCCGCATCCAGCACAAGTCGGTGGGCTCGACGCTGGATCTGCCGCTGCCCGACGGACATCGGACGGTCCGGGTGGCGGCGATCGTCGACGACTCGGTCTCCGACGGCGGCACGGTGATCGCGAACGACGCGCTGTTCCGGCAGCTGGTCGGGGCGAGCGGCGTCAACACCTTCTGCCTCGACCTCGCGCCCGGCGCCGACCACGCGACCGTCGAACGGGACGTGCGCACCCTGTTGCACGACCGCTACCCGCGGGCCCGGACCATCGACGAGGCCGGTCTGCGCGCCAGTTTCGTCTCCCTCACCGGGCGGTTGGTGAGCGCGTTCGAGGCGTTCGCCTGGGTGATGTTCGTGGTCGCGACCGCGGTCGGCGCGGCGACACTGGCCTCCGGCCTGGCCGAACGCCAGCGCGCGATCGCCCTGACCAGACTGGCCGGGGGACAACGCGGTTCGGTGCGCCGCCAGCTCATGATCGAATCGGCGCTGCTCGCCGCGGTGGCCTGGGTGGTGGCGGTTCCCGGTGGGCTGCTGGCCATTCCGGCCATGATGAGCGCGCTGTCGGTGCAGAGCGGGCTGCTGCCGCCGGTGACCATCCCGGTCCCGCTGCTCGTGCTGAGCCTGCCGCTGACCTTCGCCGCGGTGGTGCTCGCGCTGTTCGTGGCGCGGCGCTCCTCGCAGGAGATCCCGCTGGCCGAACTCGTCGCCCAGGAATGAAATACGATCTTGTCGAATTAATGCGGAGGTAAATGCCGTAAACCCCTGGCGACATTGTGCGCCCGGCCCGTCCGGGAATGTATAGCAGGTATTTGCTAGCCGGGGGCGGCCGAGGTCAGTGCGAGGCATTCGGAAAAAGGTCCGGAATAATGTCCGAAACATTGTTTCAGGCCGGAATTCCGGTTAATGTAGCGGTTGCTGGCGGGCGCTCGGGGAGATCGAGCCCGACAGCAGAGGATACGCCGAGCGGGGGCGTTGTGATACTCCGTGAACACACCCGAAGGGTCGCCGCGCGTCCGTCGGTCGCTGTTCCGGTCGTGAGGAGGCGTCGTGAAGGCCTACCGACTATCCGCCGTCGAGCATCGAGAAACCGAACTCGCCGAACTCGCGGTCATTCTCGCCGATCCACGGGTCCGGTTGCTCACGCTGACCGGAACGGCCGGGGTGGGTAAGACGCAATTGGCGCGAGAAGCGTTGCGCACCAGTACTTTCCGAGACACGACGGTGCTGGTCGATCTCGGTGCGGCGACCGATCGCGCGACGGCCTGGACCACCGTGCGCGCCGCGCTGCGCCGGGAGTGCGGCGCGGCGGACACCGCCGAACCGGACACCGCGCTGGCCGATGTGACGAGCGAGATCGGCGGTGAGCGCCGAGCCCTGTTGCTGGACGACTGCGATCTCGTGGCGGGCGCGATCGCCCGCGATATCGCGGCGCTGCTGCAACGTTGCCCGCAGCTGCTGATCGTCACGACCACGCGGGTGCCCCTGAATCTCGACCACGAGTGCGTGTTCTGTGTGCTGCCGCTTCCGGTCGGGCACGGCGACGAGCACGGGCCGGGTTCGACCCCCGCGGCGCGACTGTTGTTGGAGGGCATCGACAGTCGGTACCGCGACGCGATCACCTTCTCCGATCAGCTGCTGCTCGACGAGATCGCCCAGGCGCTCGCCGGCGTTCCCCTGGCGCTGCGGCTCGCGGCGGCGACCGTCGCCCGCGTCGGCGTGGTGCGCACCCTGCGCGTCATCCAGTCCGGCGGCGATCTGGTCTCCACCGGTTACGCCGACACCCCGCCGCGGCACCGGTCCATGTACGCCGCGGTCGCCTGGGGCATGGACGATCTCGACGCCTACTCGACGGAACTGCTGCTGCGCCTGTCGCTGTGCGAGGCGGCGGTGGACCGCGAGACGGTGCTCATGCTCGGCGGCATGGACGCCGAGGCCACCACGACCTCCCTCGCCACGCTGGTGAACCGCAGCCTGCTGCACTACCACGCCGACGAGAACGGCGACGGCCGTTACGAACTCCCGGCGCCGGTGCGGATCTGGTGCCGCCGGACGCTGGCGGCGGACCGGGACCGGGCACGGCGGCTGCGGGCCGACCACGCCGACCGGATGGCCGAACTCGCCGAGACCATCGGTCATTGGATCCGCCGCAACGGTTCCGGCCGCCCGCTGCCCCGGGCCGCGGCCCGCCGCGCCCGCGACTTCCTCGGCACCGTGGGCGATTTCGTCGCCTCGGGAGATCTGGACCGGGCCGTGCGCATGGCCGGGGTGCTCGAGGACGTGTGGATCCCGCTGGGTCTGCTGGCCGACGCCGAGCACATCGTGAGCGATGTGCTCGCCGCCCGTCCCCTGGAACTCCCGTCCGCCGCGCATCGCCGCTGTCTGGAACTGCTGGGCCGCTGGGCACTGCGCACCGGCCGCAACGCGCGCGCGGTCAAACTGCTCGCCGAGAGCGAGGCCGCCGCACGGCGTTCCGGGGATCGCGAGGCCGAACTGCGGTGCGCGGCCATGGCGGGGGAGGGCCTGCGGCGGCTGGGTCGGCGGGCGGAGGCCGAGGCGCGCCTGCGCATCGCCGCCGACTGGACCGAGCCCGGCTTCGATCCCGGCGCCGGATCGATCCCGATCGCCACCGCGATCCTCGCCCTGACCGACCACGACGACACCGCCTGGGCGGAGGTCCACCGCCGCGCGCTGGCCCTGGATTTCGACCGCGGCGGCGCGTCGGCCCTGAACGCCCTTGCCGCGACCCGTCTTTCACGCCCCACCCTCGGCCGAGCACGCCAGCTGTACCTGAGCGTCCTGGAACACGCCCAGGCCCGCTGGTGCCTCCCCGAAACCATCCGAGCCGTCGAGGGCTGCGCCCGCGTCTACGCCCTCGCCGGACCCGAACATCTCCGCACCGCGGCCACCCTGGCGTTGTCAGCCGAACACCTCCGCCGCCGCGGCGGCATCCCGCAGCTGGAATCGCCCGATATCGACCACGACGACGTCGAGTGGCGAAAGATGCTGGGCGACAAGGTCTTCTGCGAAATCCTGCACGAGATCTCGGGCCTGGACCCTGTCGCGGTCATCGACCGCGTCCGCTCCGCCCCGGACCTGTCCCAGGACACCGAACCCCTGCTGGCCGTGCTCACGCCCCGGCAGCGCGAGGTCGCCGAACTCGTGGCGACGGGCCTGACCAACCGGATGATCGCGAGCCGCCTCGGCTTGTCGGAGTGGACGGTGGTCAATCACCTGCGGCAGGTGATGATCAAGCTGGACTGCCCGTCACGGTTGCACGTGGCGTTGGTGGTGCAGCGGGAGTCACCGGATCTGGCCGACTCGGAATGTAGGATTCCGGACAAATAGTCGGCCTCACTCGGCGACGGTCACGATTCGTCCAGCTCGATCGCCAAGGCCGGGCACACCCGCGCGGCCTGACGCACCGCGGCGTGCTGGTCGGCGGGCGAACTCTCCTGGAGCAGCACCACCGCGCCGTCCTCGTCGCGCTGGTCGAACACCTCCGGCGCGAGCAGCACGCACTGACCGGAGCTCACGCATTTGCCTTGATCCACAGCGACTTTCATGTCAATCGTTCCTTACCAGGTGATGGGAAGCGAGTGGACGCCGTACACGACCATGTCGTGTTTGAACCGCACCTGCTCGAACGGAATCGCAAGGCGCAGTGTGGGAATGCGCCGATACAGCGTGCCGTAGACGACCTGGAGTTCCATCCGGGCCAGCGGCTGGCCGAGGCACTGGTGCACGCCGTAGCCGAAGGCCAGGTGGTGGCGGGCCTCCCGGTGGATGTCGAGGCGATCGGGCTCGGGAAACGCCGCGGCGTCCCGGTTTCCGGCATCGGTGCACAGCACCACGCCCTCACCGGCGCGAATCAATTTGCCGCCGACCTCGACGTCCGCGGTGGCCACCCGCCGCCGCCCGCCGTGCACGATGGTCAGATACCGCAGCAGCTCCTCGACCGCGTTGGCGATCAGCTTGGGATCCTCGGTCTCGCGCAGTTCGGCCAGCTGCTCGGGGTGTTGCAGCAGGGCCAGCGTCCCGAGCCCGATCATATTGGCGGTCGTCTCGTGCCCGGCGATCAACATCAGCAGGCTCATATCCACGACCTCGTCGATGCTCAGCGCACCGGTGGCCACATGCTCGGTGAGCAGGCGGCCGATCATGTCGTCGGTCGGGGATTTCTGTTTGGCCACAACAAGATCCAGCAGATACGCGCGTAGCTCGTGAGTGGCCGCCAACGCGTCCTCGACGGATGTCTCGCGCGAGACGAGCTTCCTGCTGCACGCCTGGAAGAAGTCGTGATCCTCGTACGGCACCCCGAGCAACCGGCAGATCACCAGCGAGGGCACCGGCAGTGCGAACGCGGTCACCAGATCCACGGGCCTCGGGCCGGCGAGCATGGCATCGATCAGCTCGTCGACGATCTGCTGCACCTGCGGCCGCAGCGCCTCGACCCGCTTGATCATGAAGTTGCGGGTGAGCATCTTGCGCTGGCGATCGTGTTCGGGATCGTCCATCGCGATGAACGCGCGGGTGCCGCCGGCTCGGCGGCGGGCCTCGATCGAGGCGGACTGGTAGGGGTATCCGTCCTTGCGGACATCGGCACTGAACCGTTGGTCGGCGAGCACGGTGCGGACATCCTCGAAGCCGGTGATCAGCCAGGGCGTGGCGCCGTTCCAGATACGCACCCGCCCAACGGTTTCCACCTCACGCAGCCGTGGCGGCGGATCGAAGGGGCGGTCTGCGGCCCGATCCATGGGGAAGGAGGGAAGGGTTTCGGTCATCATGACCCCCAGAGAAGTTACCAAACGATTGTTCACTAACTCTCCCCAGAGTAGTTCCATGTGGTTACGCTGAGCAATGACCAATCGCGCGAAGAGGTTTCGGGCTACTCGACGACGAGGGAGATGAGCTGGTCGACGAACTCCATGATGGACGCCGCCTGCGCGGCGTCACCTCGACTGTGCCACAGCGCGACTCGGCCGTGCGCGCCGACGAAGACGATCACCGCGGCCTGCTCGGCCGGGACCCGCAGCCGCACACCGGTTTTCTCGCAACGCTCCAGCAGCGTGATCACCTGCCGCACGATCTCCACCAGCGGACCGGAACGAATCGGCGGCGCGGGCCGATTGTCGATGATCAGCCGGTAGTGACCCGGATTGTCCAGGGCGAAGCGACAATACGCCTTCATCCGCGCCCGCACCCGATCCAGCGGCTGCTCGGCTGGCCACTGCGCCTCCGCCGCGTCCATCGCCGCCGCCAACTTCTCGTAGTCGTAGGAGATCAGCCCGTCGACCAGCGCCGCCTTATCGCTGAAGTGCTGATAGATACTGCCCGGCGAGATCCCCGCCGCCCGCGCCACCCCCCGAATCGTCAACCCCTGTTCGCCCCCCAATTCCGACAACAGCCGCGCGGCCGCCTCGAGGATCTCCACCCGCAATCGCTCCCCCTGCCCCCACGGGTTGCGGACGCGCTGCGAACTTCCGGCCATCGGGAAACTGTATCCGCCCGCGGGGACAGTCAGGCGGCTGCTCTGTTCGGGCGGATCATGGGATGAGTGGGCGGACTTTCTCGGCGAGGAATCGGAAGAATCCGGTGGGGTCGGGTTCGTCGGGGGTGGGTTCGAGGACAACGGTGTCGGCACCCGCCTGTGCCCACCGCGTGACTGTGTCGGCGATCGCCTGGGCATCACCCACGGCGCAGAGGCCATCGTTCATGTCGTGGCCAAGTTTTCGCACTTCCGCTTCGGCGCGGTCGGCCGCGTCGGGTCCGGTGGCGGCCACCAGCTGGACTCCGAAGGAGAAGCCTTTGCTGGCCGTGCGTTCTGCCCGACCCTGCCGGGTCAATTCGATGGCCGACTCGATACCCGCCAGGGTGGTACCGGTGACGACACCATCGGCGTACTCTCCGGCCAGCCGCAGGGTGCGCGGCCCGAACCCGCCGACGATCACCGGCGGCGGGCTGGCCGGGGGCCAGTCGAGAGCGACGTCGTCGAGGTGTATGTACCTGCCCGCCACGGTGATTCGTTGTCCTTGGAGCTAACCCCGGAGCGCGTCGAGATATTCGCGCAGCAAGGTGATCGGCGACGCTACACGCACACCGGCCTGGCCTATCCATTCCTGATTACCGTGGCCGACACCCCAGATCGTCCGCCCGGGAAACATCCGCTCCACCGGACGGCATAGCTATGGTGCCGCCGAGGCCGAAACGACAACCTCTCGGGCATGGTGAGGGCGTGGCACTCCGGCAGCGTAACGAGGAACCTGGGTGCGAAGGGGCGGTTTCTGCCTGAGCGGACCACCAGAGCGTTTCTTATTCCCTCGTGGAACCCTGAACCTTCACCTTGTCGTATTGGAAGTGCTGACTTCTTGATCGTCCGACTCCGTAGATGCGGTAATGGCGTCGATGCGGGCTACAAGGAGGGCGTCCAGCTTGGTGACCGCCTCGCCGACCTCGGCGGCGATTTGATCGAAGTGTCGTAGGCAGACTCGTAATCCACTGTGAGGGAGGAGGTATCGTGATACCAGCCGTACAGGGTGGCGAGTCGATCGTTGACCTGTTCGGTGGTCAGCACCTCATTCCGTGGTGTTATGCTGCTACCCCGTCCCTACAGCTGTCAGCCGAGGGGTTTGTCAACTTCGGCACAACCTTGACTACCTAGTCCGACCGAATCGCGGTACAAGGCCGACCACGAACGCACCATAATGCAGGATTACTGTGCAAGGGTCTCGGCTGGCGGTTCGTCACAAATTGTTTAAGCTTGAGGCCAGCGGCTGAGATCGGCTAGTCGAAGAATCCGATCGGTCTGTATTTCTTGGGAGGGTGTGGTGGCTGCAGCATCTGTGGTATCGCGGGTTGCTGTTCCGACGGCGGTGACGGCATCGGTGACGACCGGGCTAGCCGTGGCGGTGAATTGTGCGACGGGAAGTCAGCGTTCGCCGTGGTTATGGCTGGCTGTTGCCCTATTGACGGTGGCGAGTTTCGTCGCGACGATGTGGCTATATCAGCGCCAGCGCATCGGCGCTGGGGACGTGACTGTCCCGTCGGCAGGTATAGATATTGCCGATGTCGAAGCCGTCAATTTGCACGCGCGGCGTGTCCGTTCTCTCTACACCGGCGTGTCCGTTGTCCGCAGCCGCTTCCATGGAGATATCGATCTGGAGAATGTCGAGGTCACGCTCGGTGATGCCTCACACCCGCAGTAGCCGTGGCTGACGTATGCGATCCCGCTCAACCGTCCTCGGGAGGTTTCGGCGGGTGGCTGCACCGCGTTCGCGCGGGCCGCGACATCACCGTCACGACCAATCATCATCACTATCGGACAGTGGCAACGGGACACTCCCCGCATCGGGTTATTGGTCAGATCCCGCAGCAACCAAAGCATTTCGTTATCCGCCCGCAACTCGACATGATTCGGACGATGGTGGGGCGATCGCCGTTGGTGGTGATTGCGACTGGAATGCGTGGGGTCGGCAAGACGCAACTGGCCGCCGCGATCGCCCGCGAAAAGATCGGCGCCAGGAGCGGACTGGTGGCGTGGGTCGACGCCGAGACCGTGGAAACTGCACAAGCCGGGCTGGCTGAGGTCGCTGAACGCTTGGGAGTCGCCGACCCAGACGGGGATCCGCTGGTATCTGCGCGCCGGTTGCGCGATCACCTGTCTGCCCGTTCTGAGCCGGGCCTACTGGTGTTCGACAACGCCACAGACCCCGACCAGATCCGTGCGCTGCTGCCGGCCGCAGGAGGGACTCGGGTGCTGATCACGACCATCGATCACGCGTTCACCGCGCTGGGCGAGTCGATTGACATCGACCACTACAAACGTGAAGAGTCCGTGCGCTTCTTGTCCGCCGCTACCGGCCTCGCTGATACAACTGCTGCCGCCCTGATTGCCGAGAGTCTTGGGGATTTGCCGCTCGCACTGGCAGCGGCCGCCGCAACGATTTCCGGCCGCCGCCTCGACTACACTCGCTACCAGACGCTGCTGACCGAACGACGCCTACCGGATGTGTTGGCGCGCAGGGCAGGTCAAGACTATCCGCGGTCGGTGGTGCAAGCGATTCTGCTGTCGATCGACACCGTCACAATTCGCACCGCAGATCCCGGTCTGGACAGGACCGTAACCTGGCTGCTGGGAGTGATGGCGATGCTCTCCCCGGCCGGAGTGCGGCGTGCGGTCTTGCCCGACAACGAGGGCCGACTAGACGAGGCCCTCGAACGGTGCGCGGCAGCATCCCTCCTGTCCTGGTCGACCGACGGTCACTCAATGATCATGCACCAGCTCGTCGCACGCGTCCTACGCGAATACGCCCAATCCATCGGCGAGGCAAACATTCTCGTCGAGGCCGCAGTCACGGTCATCGAACCCCACCTTTTCGAGGCAAATTTCGCTTGGGAGCGACGTCAGGAAGGCGTCGATCTGATCGACCAGATCGACGCCATATGGCAGGTCGGCCTTCCCGCCGCGACTCCGGAACTCGCCGAACGCATGTGCGAGCTACGCCTTTGGGGCACTCGCCAACTAACTGAATCAGTTAATCTCACCCGAGCCCTAACCTTCGGGCATGACACATACAGCAGTTGCGAACGAATATTCGGCCCCGACCACCCCTGTACGCTCGGCTCCCGTAACGACCTTGCCACCATCTATCATTCGGCGGGGCAGCTCGACGAAGCCATCTCGCTACACGAGACCGCCCTCCGCGACCAGGAACGAGTACTCGGCCCCGAGCATCCCGATACAGTGATATCCCGTAACAACCTCGCCGTCGCCTATCAGTCCGCGGGGCAGCTCGACAAAGCCATCCCGCTGTTGGAGGGAATCCTTTGCGATTGGGGCCGAGTGCTCGGGCCCGAACATCCTGCCACGCTCGCGTCCTGCCACAACCTCGCCACCGCTTATCAATTGGCGGGGCAGTTCGACAAAGCCATCGTGCTGCTCCAGACAGCTCTCGACGAACGCGCGAAAATATTCGGTGCAGACCACGCTCAGACGCTCAGCTGCCACAGCACCCTCGCCTCCACCTACCAGTCGGCGGGGAACCTTAGCAAAGCCATCTCCCTGCACGAGACCACCCTCCGCGATCGGGAGCGTGTCCTCGGCTCTGATCACCCTG